>JALNWK010000016.1 GCA_023230925.1 Limnochordia bacterium | reverse complement strand
CAAACAATCTGGGTATACTGATAGTAGACATCGGGTCATCTCCTTTTGGTTGTTATCTTATTAGGAGTATTACCCGGTGTCCTTTTTTTACTCATTTTGGTCAACACTTACGGAGATGAACCCCGTGTATTATCCAGCGACATTCTGATGCTAAAGTTACAGGATTGGCGCGGTTGCATGATAATGGTATGATAACGGTGGTCTTCTTACGGCCTTGAAGGACTATTGTATACTACTGAGACGGATAGGAATGTCGTCATACAGAATAAATGTGGCAGACATGGCCACGTCAGGCCGGTAGTGTTCAGGGAACCAGTAGACTAGCCGATAGGGGAGCTGGATGACGTAGTATTGGCGATCTTGAAGTACATACAGTATCAGAGGTGGAGTTACTCTTGGATGAATTGCTATGGTGCCCTTGACAATCGGTAGCAGTTTTTCTATAATTTAAGCTAACCTCGGTAGCGGGGTTAACAACTAAATATGGAGAGCATAGTGGAGTCTGAGCTGAGCAGAGATGAGATGAGATGAGATGAGTCGCGTGGTAACGCATGGTAATGGTCAGGTTCCTATATGCAGGGATCTGGCCTTTTTTTATTCAGATTCCACAAGTGATCAACAGAGGGGGAATCTAAATGCTTTTGTATCCAAGCGAAGGAGAGTTTATTGAGTTGAGTAAGGAGTACAAGACTGTACCTGTGTACTGCGAGGTAACAGCTGATCTTGAGACTCCTGTTTCACTGTGGTCCAAAGTTACTCATATGGGTATAGGGTTCCTGTTAGAAAGTGTAGAACAGGGAGACAGATTCGGACGCTATTCCTTCTTGGGTGTATCCCCGCAGACGGTCATCAAAAGTAGAGGGACAGAGGTTATCGTTGAACAAAGAGAGCAAGCAACAGTGTCTCGACAAGACCACCCGCTGGAAGTGGTAAAGCAGCTTCTTGCAGAGATGCAGCCTGCACCGGTGTTAGATCTACCCTTTACTGGTGGAGCTGTAGGCTATGCCAGTTACGAACTGGCGTATTTGGATTCTTCGCGGCCCTTGGATCAGGATGATGGGTTGGACCTCTTTGATTGTGTGTACATGATCCCGGATCTTGTTTATGTTTTTGATCATCTATACCATACAATCAAAGTTGTGCTTAACGTAAGGGTAGATGGAGATTCCAAGGAACAATACCAGTTGGCAGGAGCTCGCTTGAGCTGTGCCGTGAAGCAGATTACCGAGACACCGTGTGTGCTAAGGGTCTTGCCACCTGATTCGAAAAATTACAGCATTAGTGCTACAAGTGGCATGCCCAAGAATAACTTCCTGGCTTCAGTTGAGCGGGTCAAGGAGGCAATTAGACAGGGTAGTCTGCAACAAGCGGTGCTTTCCCAACGTTTTGAAGTTCCTATTTCTGTTTCATCCTTTGCAGTGTATCGAGCTTTACGCAGCCTTAATCCATCATCATACATGTTCTATCTTGATCTGGGCGATTACCAGTTAGTCGGATCAAGCCCTGAGGTACTGGTGCGAATAGAAGAGGGGACCGTGGAGATTCACCCTATTGCTGGCACGCGAAAACGGGGAAGTACTAGTGCCTTAGATGAGGCCTATGCCATTGAGCTTCTGGCTGATGAGAAGGAGTTAGCCGAGCATCGGATGTTGGTTGAGTTGGGGATGCAAGAGATTACAGGAATCTGTGTTCCAGGTACTGTTTCCGTAAAGGAGTCTATGAAGATTGTCAAGTACTCCCATGTGATGCATATGGTGAGTCGGATCACCGGCACACTGCAGCCGGATAAGGACCAAATTGATCTGTTCAAAAGGGTGTTTCCCGCGGGCACTGTAACCGGGTTTCCGAAGGGACCAGCCATGGATATGATCGCCGAGCTGGAGCCGCACCGGCGTGGTCCCTATGCCGGTGCGGTGGGATACTTCAGTTACCACGGGAACATGGACCAGTGTATTACCATTAGGACCATTCTCTGCAGGAACGGTTCCGCTTACGTTCAGGCTGGGGCTGGTATTGTTGCCCAGTCTATTCCGGAAAACGAGTATCGGGAAACACTGGATAAGGCGAGGGCAATGCTTGCAGCGATTAGTCGCGCAGAGCAGTCGGTCATTGGGGAAAGGAGGGTTGCCCCATGATTAGGGAGGCTATTGCCAAGCTCAGTGATGGATATGACCTTAGTGAGTGTGAGGCCTCATTGGTGATGAACGAGATTATGAGTGGGGAGGCCACCCCTGCACAGATATCTGCGTATATCACGGCTCTGCGAATGAAAGGAGAGACCCTTGATGAAGTGGCCGGGTCTGCACGGACCATGCGTAGCCTTGCGACACAGATCCGTCCAAAGGTTTCCAAGTTGGTAGACACTTGTGGGACCGGTGGTGATGGTGCCAATACCTTCAATATTTCCACCACGGCAGCGTTTATTGTAGCTGGCGCAGGCTTGCATGTAGCCAAACATGGTAACCGCTCGGTATCAAGTAAGTGCGGTAGTGCTGATGTATTGGAGGCGTTAGGGATCTACGTGGATCTGACGCCTGCGCAAGTGGAGCAATGCATTAACGAAACGGGGATTGGCTTCTTGTTCAGTCCGGTGTTTCATACAGCTATGCGGCATGCTATTGGTCCTCGTAAGGAGATTGGGATCCGAACCATTTTTAACATTCTAGGTCCCTTGAGCAATCCCGCCTGTGCCGAGTATCAAGTGGTTGGCGTTTACAAAGCGGAGCTTACGGAGCTTCTGGCCGAAGCATTGGCCCGACTGGGCACTAAAGAAGCCTTAGTTGTGTTCGGTACCGACGGTATTGATGAGGTCTCATTGGGCGCACCTACCTTAGTGTCACATTTGAAAAATGGCACGGTAGATACCTACCTCGTTGATTCGAGAGATTTTGGCTTTCTCTCGGTGAAGAAACAAGATATTACCGGAGGTAGTGCCGCGGAAAACGCAGCGATTATCGAACGGGTGTTGACCGGAGAGAGGGGTCCTTACCGTGATGTGGCACTGGCTAATGCCGCCGCTGCATTGTTGGTAGCAGGGCTTGCGCAGAATCTAAAACAAGGGGTTCAGTTGGCCGCTGAGATAGTCGATTCAGGCCAGGCACTGGAGAAGCTACACAAGTTACAGATGTTTTCCAGGAGGTGTGCAGGTGATGCTACAGCGAATTCTTGCATGTAAACGTGCACAGCTGGCAGCAGAGAAGAAGCGCTGTTCCTTTGAGGCCCTTGCCCAGAGACTGGAAGTGGCATCTCCTAATAGCTGCAGGAGTCTGTCCGACAGTCTTCTGCAGGCATGTCCCATTGGGATCATAGCTGAGATTAAGCGTGCATCACCGTCAAAGGGTGTCATCAATGGTGACCTACAAGCTGCCTATACAGCTTGGGCCTATGAGCGGGCCGGTGCAACTGCAATCTCTGTGCTTACTGATGAGGAATTCTTTCATGGAAGTGGAGAAGACTTGATCCAAGCAAGGACCGCAACTAATCTGCCCATTCTGCGGAAGGACTTCGTTATTGATCCGTACCAGGTTCTTCAGGCGCGTCTGTGGGGAGCTGATGCTGTACTGCTAATAGTGGCAGCCCTAGGACCTGATGAACTGAAACGGTTGCTAGAGTATTCCTCTAGTTTGGGTCTGGAATGCCTTGTTGAGGTTCACAATGAAGAGGAAGTCTATCAGGCATTGGAAGCAGGGGCTCAGATGATTGGTATCAACAATCGTAATCTAGCAGACTTCACAGTGAGTCTTGATGTGACCTTAAGGCTCCGCCCACTTATCCCTTCTGGATGTGTGGTGATCAGTGAGAGTGGGATTAGAACTGGTGAGGATATCAGGAAGATCAAAGACTGTGGAGTCGATGGAATCCTTATTGGAGAAGCACTATGCAGTGATAGTTACCCTTCGCAGATGTTGCAGAAGCTTCTATCACTGGCTTAGGTGGTGGGTCCGGTTGATTCAGGTGAAGATTTGCGGTATAACTAATAAAGATGACGCCCTTAATGCAGTGGAGCTTGGCGCAAATGCCCTTGGACTCATTTTTGCTCCACGAAGTCCAAGGGCTATATCCGTGGAAACAGCTTGTGAGATTACTTCGGCCTTGCCTGTGTTTACTAAGATAGTAGGTGTCTTCGTAGATCATTCATTTAATGATATCGTTGATATCGCAGGCAAAGTTCGATTGGATGTGGTCCAGCTTCACGGGTACTATAATCCTACGGAATGTTATGCTTTAACTCGGTACCATCGAGTGATTAAGGTTCTTCATCTAACTGATAATGATATGCTGGACGGGATTGAACGCTATCCGGCCGATGCATTTCTAGTAGATAGCTGTGTAGATGGTGTGGTAGGTGGGACAGGCGTTACATGCGATTGGAACCTTGCTCGCAAGATGGCCTGTAGGGTTCCTGTAATTCTGGCAGGCGGGTTAACCCCGGAGAATGTCTGCCAAGGAATCAAAAAAGTAAGACCAGTTGGCATTGATGTGTGTAGCGGTGTTGAGGCTTATCCGGGGAAAAAGGATTACAGTAAAGTACGTGAGTTCTTGAAGAAGGTGAGGAATAGCAATGACAGTACCTGAAGGAAATGGTCATTTTGGCCCGTATGGAGGCAGGTATGTACCTGAGACACTTATACCCGCCCTTGATGAACTTGTGGAGGCCTATCGGGCTGCCAAGGGTGACCCTACATTTTGGGATGAGTTGAATTGGTACTTGACGGAGTATTCAGGACGTCCTACTCCTTTATATTTTGCAGAGCAGCTTACCCGTGTTCTTGGAGGACCGAAGGTCTATCTGAAACGGGAGGATCTCAATCATACCGGTGCCCATAAAATCAATAACACCCTTGGGCAGATTCTTTTGGCAAAGAGGATGGGTAAGCGTAAGGTGATTGCCGAGACCGGTGCCGGGCAACATGGAGTAGCTACTGCTACGGCAGCGGCCATGTTTGGCATGGAGTGTGTGGTATTCATGGGAGAGGAAGACATTAGACGTCAGTCGCTAAATGTCTTTCGCATGGAACTTTTGGGGGCACGGGTTGAATCTGTGACATCGGGTACCGGCACATTGAAGGATGCGTGCAACGAGGCCATAAGGTACTGGGTTTCTAACGTTGAGGATTCTTATTACTTGATCGGTTCCGTCGTTGGTCCCCACCCATATCCGGTTATTGTGCGTGATTTTCAAGCTGTCATTGGTAAGGAGACAAAGGAGCAGATTTTGCATCACGAAGGTCGCCTACCGGATTGTATCGTTGCTGCTGTCGGCGGCGGAAGCAATGCCATGGGAATATTTCACGCCTTCGTAGGAGATCCTTCCGTTCGCTTAGTCGGTGTGGAGGCCGGTGGGCTTGGCCTTGACACAGATCAGCATGCTGCATGTATTGCCAAGGGCACAAAGGGTGTACTTCATGGTGCCTTTAGCTATCTAATGCACGATGAAGATGGCCAAATCACTCCTGTTTATTCCATATCCGCCGGATTAGACTATCCCGGTGTTGGCCCGGAGCATAGCTACCTTGCGGATCAAAAGCGAGCTGAATACTATCCAGTAACGGACGACGAAGCTCTTGAGGCTTTCGATCTCTTATGTAGGGCAGAGGGCATCATTCCTGCATTGGAGAGTGCCCACGCAGTAGCCTATGTCCAGAAGATGGCCTCGGCCTTTTCCGCGGACCAGATTGTTGTAATTAATCTGTCGGGGAGAGGGGATAAGGACGTCATGCAAATTCACGAGATTCATAGAAACGGGGGAGCAGGACGTGAGTAGACTGCAAAAACAATTTAGACATAGGAGTACTTTAATGCCCTATCTGACAGCAGGTTACCCGGATCTGGCCACTAGTAAGGAGTTGATCCTAACTGCAGCCCGTAATGGAGCGGATATTATTGAGATCGGTATTCCCTTTTCCGATCCCTTAGCTGACGGACCAATTCTGCAGATGGCCGCCGTTGAATCCCTAAAAGGCGGCGCTACTATTGCCAAGATCATGGACATGGTAGGATGTGCCGCAAGACAGATCAGGAAAGAGGAGCTATCCACGGAACTAGTTTTCATGGTCTACTATAACCTGGTATACTGTTGGGGAGAGGACCGTTTCGTGGAGGCTGCTAGTCAGGCGGGGGTTGCAGGATTAATCGTTCCGGATCTTCCCTATGAAGAAGCGGCGTGCCTAGAGGAGAAGGCAAGCAAGGCCGGTATTGACCTTGTTTACTTGGTTGCTCCCAATACACCGGCCGAGAGGATTAAGGCCATCGGGGAACGTTCTAAGGGTTTTGTCTATGCGGTATCCTTAACTGGGGTAACCGGTCCCCGGGAGCAGCTTCCGGCTGATTTGGTTGAACTAGTTAACAGGATCAAGGAGAACGTCGACTTGCCGGTGGCAGTTGGTTTTGGGGTTTCATCGGCCGAACAAGCTGCTGAAGTAGCAGGAATCGCCGATGGAGTCATTGTGGGTAGTGCTTTGGCCAAGCTAATCCAAGAAGCGGGTAGGGATTCATGCACTGCAGTGGAAGGCTTCATTAAGAAGCTAAGAAGTGCATTAAACAACCATAGCGAATAGAGGAGGGCGGTTCTTGATGATGTCCTTTGCTTTAGAGTATGAATCAAAGGATGAAGTGACGAAGGCTGTGTCGCTTCTTTGGCATGAAATGAAGATTACTGGAGAGACCGAAGTAATGCCAACGGATAGTGGTAAATGGCGGTTGTACGTTCATTCTGAGAAGACTTTGGGTCAGGACCAAGTGAAGAAACTCGGAGGAGAGTCTATATCTCCTAAGTCGGTGTTTACAGCTGCACGCAAGAAACTAGAAGAGGAATGATTATGCAGGATTGGCATGAGCTATTGGCCGAGTCCATGGCCGAAATAGCGGCACAAATGGAACAGATACGACAAACAGAGCTTAAGAATCAAGCGAAGGTGCTCTCCGCGTTTCATAAAGCACGAGTAACCGACTACTACTTCTCGGGGAGTACCGGCTACGGATATGGTGATGTGGGGCGGGAAGCATTAGAAGAGGTTTACTCTGAGATTTTCAATACGGAGGAGGCCCTAGTTAGGCCCCAGATTACCTCAGGAACTCAAGCCATTACTTGTTGCCTGTTCGGTCTTCTAAAGCCGCAGGATCTGCTATTAAGCGTTACGGGAGCTCCCTATGATACTTTGCAGATGGTGATCGGGCAAAAAGGTGATTCGCCGAATTCGCTAGAGAAGTGGCAGGTTAGATACCAAGAGATTAATCTTTTCCCAGAGGGACAGTTTAGCCCTAGGGACCTGGGGAAAGTGTCAGTTGTTCCAAGGATGATCCTACTTCAAAGATCCAGAGGGTATAGTCTGCGACCAGCCCTGACCGTGCCACAGATCCAGACCGCCGTTGTGCACTTAAAGGAGAGATTCCCAGAGTCGATTATCTTTGTGGACAACTGCTATGGGGAGTTTGTGGAGGAGAGAGAACCTACAGATGTGGGTGTTGATCTCATGGCCGGTTCGCTTATTAAGAACCCAGGGGGTACTATTGCACCTGGGGGGGGTTACGTCGTGGGCAAGGGTGAATTAGTTGAACAAGTAGCGGAGCATCTCACAGCGCCGGGACTTGGTAATCGTCTAGGACCAAGCTATGGGTTAAATCGGTTGCTTTTTCAAGGACTTTGGCTTGCACCGCATCTGGTGGCTGAGGCCTTGTGTGGTGTAACCTTGATTGGCTCCTTTTTCCGCAGGCTTGGCTTTGAGGTGTATCCTGGGGTGGATGATTTGCGCGGAGACGTTGTACAGGCTGTGGTGTGTGGGGATCCGGCTACCCAGAAGCTGGTGTGTCAGGCCGTTCAGGAAAGTGGGGCCGTAGATCATCATTTCCAGCTGGAAGCATCGGTGCTCCCAGGGTACGATGATGCCGTTCTCATGGCTTCAGGAAGTTTCATCCAAGGGTCTTCTAGTGAATTGTCCGCTGACGGACCCGTGCGTCCGCCTTATGTGGTCTACTTCCAGGGGGGAACGTCCTTGGCGCACTGGCAGCTAACACTGGCGGCCATCGCGGGAAAACTATCCGAGACATCTGCCTAGTTGTTTGTATACCGACGGGTTCCCACCGAGCTTGGTTTATACGGTGTAAAAGATGGGTAATAATTCCGGCCCGTCGGTTACGCTTGACTTTCATCACCGCAGTTTGCTACAATTAATTGTAGTTCAAGGCTCTTCCTATTCCATATATGTATATCCTTCGTCTTTTTATATGAGCCCTGCAGTTCCCGGATAGCTTAGAGGCATTCAGGTGAGTGATGTCTCTATCCGCTCTATGCATTTCCTGTCGAGCCGGGAAGGACTAGATGGTTGTTGTTTTTTATTATTGGGTTGGGGAGTGAGTAAATGTGAGTGATATGAGTCCTGCATTGGCAGAACCTCATCGATGGCATGCCGAGGTAGACTTTAGTCAGCAATCAGATGAAGAGGTTGTTCACCTGGCCCAGCAAGGTTGCGATGAAGCAGTTGATTACCTGCTAATGAAATATCAAAAGTTAGTCTATATTTGGACTCGCCCTTATTTTCTACAAGGGGCTGAGGACGATGATCTTCTCCAGGAAGGCATGATTGGGTTATATAAGGCGATCAGGGATTTTACTCCTGGCACCTCGTCATTCTGGTCTTTTGCTAAGTTATGTATTACGCGAAACATTATTAGTGCTATTAAAGGGACAACACGTCAGAAACATATTCCACTCAACTGTTACACTTCATTGCACAAGCCGATTTATGATTTAGAAGGAGACCGTACCTTAATGGAGGTACTTTCTAATTCGCAGGTGGACAACCCCGAAGATCTGGTTATTGACCGCGAACGGCTGAAGCAAACTCAAGAACACATCAAGAAGGTACTGAGCGATTTTGAGTTTAAGGTCTTTAGGTTGTATATAAATGGGTTGTCATATAAGGAAATGGCGCTGAGGCTAGATACACATACTAAGTCAGTGGATAATGCTTTGTGCCGGATTAAGACCAAGATTAGCAAGTTTCTCTAGACAGCAACCATACGCGGGAGTAGGTTTTGCATAAGTGGAGTGTTAAAGTAAATGCCTCAGTTAGATCCGGTTTCTATTGTCGTCAACTTGATTGTGTTGGTAATAGCAAGCTACTTCATTCAACGGGATGCCAAGCCCCGTCAAGCACATCCGCTGCTTTGGATTATGGCCATGTTCGTAGTATCCTCTACGTTCTTATTCCAGCCAGTGGCGCTGATTATGATTTCTATCATAGCATCTTTGTACATTACTTTTCGCCCGAAAGGGAAACTGGGCAGTTGCCCCCGGTGTGGTGAACGCTACCTGGAACGGATGGCCAGTTGTCCCCATTGCGGGAAAGATACAAAAAAAGAGTGTCCCCACTGTCGCACCATGGTGCCGTGGCATGAGTCCAAGTGTCCGAAATGTGGCGGACGAGTATAGGGTGAGTGATTTTGATCAGCAGTCTTCAGATTGTTACTCGAATAGCGGTAGCTGTTCTGCTAGGCGGAGCAATTGGCCTAGAGAGGGAAATCCATGGTCGTCCTGCGGGACTCAGGACACACATTCTCGTCTGTATTGGTGCAGCCCTCATTATGCTTGTTTCTTCCTATGGTATGGTGGGTGTATACACTGATCGTGTACCTGCGTTTGATCCTGGCCGGATCGCCGCTCAAGTTGTAAGTGGTATAGGTTTTCTGGGAGCGGGAACTATTATGAAAGAAGGCGCAACTATTCGGGGTCTGACTACTGCCGCCAGTCTATGGGTGGTGGCTGGCATTGGACTTGCGGTAGGTAGTGGTTTCTATTTGGGGGCTGTATTATCAGCTATCCTGGTCGTGATTACCCTCGGAGGATTGGACAAATATGAATATAAACTACTGGCTAGCAAGCGCAATCGGTTGATCCTGAAAATAGCGGATCGTCCGGGACAGTTGGCGGTGGTGACCGAGGTGTTGGCGGGTTATAAGATTAACATTACGCGAGCTAATCTGCAATCGGAAGACGAGAACAGCGCTGTTTTGGATCTGAGTTTGGAGATTCCTCCGAAGACGAATAGGTCTTTGGTGTTGACCCAGATTGTCGAGCTTGACGGAGTTAAGGAAGCGAGATATGCCAATTAGATTTCGCAAGGCTGGGTGATCAATTAGGTGCTTATTCTAGTTACTAACGATGATGGGATTAATGCTCCGGGCATTTGGGCATTGGCTTCAGCCATAGCGGAGCTTGGTCGAGTGATGATTGTTGCACCAAGTGAGGAGCAGAGTGGAACTGGTCATTCTATTACGGTACATAGACCGCTACGGGTAGAACGGATAGAGTCCTCTAGCGGTATTGATACATACGTGGTAAATGGAACACCTGCTGACTGTGTAAAGCTCGGCATGGAAGGCATCAGCGAGGAAAGACCGAGTATCGTCATCTCCGGAATTAATCGAGGTCCAAACCTAGGGACTGACGTTTTGTACTCCGGTACCGTTTCTGCAGCTGTCGAAGGAGCCATTATGGGTGCCTTAGCTATGGCTGTTTCTGTTAATCTTGATCATAACCATACCGGGGAGTTTGACTATACACCATCGGCGAGTATTGCCAAGTACCTTGTTGAGCGATTCAGCCGAGAGGGTCTTCCCAAGGATACTCTTTTGAATGTGAATGTTCCGGCTGTTCCGGAAGGCGATATCAAAGGAGTCAAATGTACACGGTTGGGTACCCGTCGTTACCGGGACGTTTTTGACAAGAGGGTTGATCCGAGGGGACGGGCCTACTATTGGATGGCGGGTGATGTGGTGGATTTAGATGATGATCCCACAACCGATACCGCGACTGTAAAAAACGGATACGTTTCGATTACGCCAATTCAGTATGACCTTACTGAATACGGCATGCTTGATGAGATGAGTCAGTGGCAGTTTGACCTGAGACTGTAGCTGGTCATGATGTGGTAAGACGTCTTACCCTAAAAACCTCGCTTTCATTGGCAGCATATACTGTTGATGGGGAGCGATGGGTATGAAGCCGTGGATTTGGGTTGGCCTAGTGAGCCAGTTATTGTGTGCTGTGGTATTAGTCCTGGCAATTACTAAGGAAACTGTAAGGAAATGGTTGTATGTGCTTGCATGTATAACCATTGCACTTGTTGTTGTTGTAGCTTTGTTCCTACTTATGTCCTTAATACTACAAGTCACGTAGTGGGGGAGTCTTTATGCGCATGTTTGTAAGCAGCACCGTGGCGATGATGTTATTAGTGCTTCTTGTACCTGGCATTCAGTCCATGGCCCAAGTTATCCCTGTGGAGTGGGGGCAGGTACTACTAGACACCCAAGATCTTGATACCCTAGAAGGGCAGCTGATCAAGGCAACTGCCTTAGTAAACCTAGGAGAGTTGGGCACCGCTTTTGACCAAATTGAGGAGATTAGACAGAAGGAGAACTACTTGGAATTTGCCGAACAGATGCAAGTAAAATATCAAGCATTTCTCCAGCAAGACCCCCAGAATCTACTGTCGTTGAATGTACTCGGTTTGGTAGAATGGGCGTTGGCAGACTATGTACAGGCAGGTAATCACTTCAGACGGATTATTGAATTGGAACCGAAAAATGTATGGATCCGCTTGTTTTTGGGAATTACTTTATGGAACCAGGGTGAAACCCAAGTGGCGCTTACAGAGTTAAAAGCGGCCCACGAGCTAGATAAGACCAATCAGTATGCCCATTGCTTACTTAGTGCTGCCTATTTCGAGTTAAACGACTATATGCGGGCTGTTTATCATTATCTGAAGTGCCCTGATGTTCGAAAGGAAATGTCTCGAAGGGGTTTTTGAAAGGGGGAGAAAGTTCTCCCCCTTTGGATGCCGCGAGGCTCAATACACGGAGTGGTTCAGCAGGCAAAGCTCAACCTCCTGTACACCGAAAGAGATTGCCTTGTTGACATCATCCATGAATATGTCGACTCGGTTTCCCTTGATGGCACCGCCTGTATCTTCGGCATGGAAAAGACCATGTCCTTCAATATAGACCCAGCTGCCCAGGGGAATAATTGCGGGGTCTACGGCAATAGTGCGGCCTTCCGTGGCCAGTGCCCCGGTGTAGGTGACTCCATACGCGGGATGACCGAGCCATTTACCTGTTGATTCATAGCCAGCCGTGTAAGCCGTCGCTTTCATTGGGAAAGTGACGGACCGATTTTCGTTACTGAATGCAAGGTTAACTACGGTTTCGTTACACTGGGCATTTCCGGCATAGAGTCAAATGGTTGCTGCGTAAAGAATCAGAAACAAGGCTGCAACCTTTGATCTTATGTGCAACGCTATTACCTCCTTTGTGATCCACCGCGGCACTATTATTTTGACCGACAGAGATTTGTTTAGTCTAGCAATAATTAGTATAGTATATCGCTGATAGTGGACACTAATTGGTAGGTAAAGCATATTTCGCGGAGAAGGATTTCTGCCATCTAGTGCAGAACTATGGAAGTGAATAATCACTGATGGACGCAATTTCAAAGGGGGCGATACCGATGTTTATTGTCGACGATGAAGACGTCTTGAGGGGGCTAAAGAAGTTCAAGCGACTGGCTAAGCAGGACCTGCTGGCAAGTTCCTTGACTTCTGACCCGGAGTTTTGGAATGAGCAGGCCCAGGCCCGCCGGGAAATGTACGATAAACTGATGTTGTGGATTCAAGAACAAGGGGTAGACGAAGCTTACCGCATTGCGCGGAAAGAAGAAGCTTCGCTACCCCTTGTTAATTCTAAAGACGCTGCCGTACTAGGTAAGCAGCAGGCGTTGAATATGTTCTTCACGATTTTGGGTGTTCAGGCATTAGAGGCTGAGTAGTCTACGGGTTTTATACGAGTGGTGCATACTAGCTAATGAGTCGAGGTGTTAAGGAGCTGCAGGGATAGTCGGATAATGGTTGCACTTCGAGGTGATGTGATCATAGACTAACCAAGGGAGAGCTTGATTTGAATTTGAAAGATAGTCTTCCTATTGGATTGGTGTTTCCATGATGATGGGCAGATTCTCCACAAAGTAGAACACAGTAATGGGGGAGGGGTGCCCACCGGTGCCCTCCCTCAGACAAACTATTCGAACCTTCTTAGAACACCAATGACCTTGCCTAGCACTGCTACGCTACTAGAGTAAATTGGTTCCATTGAGGGGTTTTCCGGTTGTAATCGGATTGTATCCGTCTCGCGGTAAAAGCGTTTTACCGTGACCTCATCATCGAGCATGGCAACTACGATATCTCCATTGTAGGCCGCATTCTGCTGTTTGACCAGCACAAAATCATTATCCAAAATTCCAGCACCAATCATGCTACTGCCTTGGACCCGTAACATGAATACATTTTCCTCTGTTCGTATAAAATCCTTTGGGAGTGCGAAGTGCTCTTCAATGTTTTCGGTGGCGAGAATCGGTTCACCAGCTGTAACATTACCAACAATAGGGACACTTACAACGTCCCGTGGCACTGAACCTGCCTTATCGGTTATCTCCAGAGCCCTTGGCTTGGATGGATCCCGTCGAAGATAACCTTTTTGTTCGAGTTTCACTAAGTGACCGTGTACGGTGGAGGTAGATTTCAGACCTACAGAGCTAGCGATCTCCCGAACTGACGGGGGATAACCGTTGGCTTCAACATGCTGTTTGATGATCTCAAGGATCTCCCGTTGTCGTACAGTCAAATCACCGTTCATAGCAAATTCCACCTCCTCGTTCCAGATTTTAACGTGTGTGTATGTAGTTTTCTATGAGCTTTTTGGCATCTGTATTATAACATAGGAGAACAGACGTTTCAAACAAAGGTTCGATTGGCGCATACAAACACAGGTTCGCCATTTTCTTGACTTTCTTCTCCGGATTTGATATCCTAAAAGCAGTGTACCGAACATACGGTCGGGCAACACATGTTCGCAGCGACAAATGTAACATGTTGGAGAGCTGAAAAGGTCAAGGGAGTGATCTTCAATGTACAACCATAGTTGTTACAGGGAGCAAACGTGGGAGACTAAGCGGAAACGAAATACGAATAACGGAAGACTGGTTTTACTCCTGATTGTGTGTCTCTTGATTGGCGTGGCAGCATTGATGCGAGTAACTGTGGGCTCGGAGCTACTAACCTACAATCACATTGAGATTACTGTAAAACCAGGAGATACACTGTGGAGTATTGCCCGCGATTGCGCGGACGTAAAAACAGATACCCGGAAGATGGTCGATTATATCTGCAAACTGAACGAGCTTAGGAATCCCTTGATTTATCCTGGCCAGAAACTACTCGTTCCCGTGAAGCCGGAATCGCTGTAGAGAGAAAACTGGTTATCTGCAATGACTTCATCGTACTAAAGAACAAAGAGAGAGGTGGTTCTTTAGTACCAGCATTGGTTCGTATAATGGATATTATGTTAACATGCGTTAATCCGCTGTTGTCGGTAAATGAGTACGACTACCTCTCTATAAATAAGCAGCACGGTGACGGTGACAAACCTTCCTCTTCCTTTTCTTTTGTGACTGACTAAACGAGAAACGCTACGCGTGACGAGAATGCCGACTATTGGCGACCCTGTGTACCTCTGTATACAGGGTCGCCAATAGTCGGCATGGTAACTGGGCCGAAGTATACCAGCGGTGAAACTTCTTCATTCCCGTATTTCGAGATCACGCAACACCCCTGGACTCACTGTTCCTCGGTAGTGGCACATCGTACGGCCTTTAGCAGCATGAAGTCACTACTGACACTTCAGCTCCACAACCGTAGGCACGTGGTCGGAGTGTACCCAAATGCCTGGACCCTCCAACCCATGCAGATCAAATCCGGGATGACGCACAATCCAGCCTACGTCAAGTTGGGACTTCAGTGCTTCGCTGACGTAGATGTGGTCGATTGCCGGTACGCCGTTTTTACTGCTGATCTCAAGTGCATTCACAAATCCGCGCTGAGTGAGTGTCGCGTGTAGAACTTCCCCAGGCCGTGAGTTGAAGTCACCAAGCACGATGACGCGTGGATTTCTTTGTAGGAAGTCATCCACTTGTTTGCCCAGCAACTTGGCCTCCTCCACGCGAGTTGCCTCACTGTGTGGGTAGGCATGTAGATTTACCACCCATGTGGGTTGACCATCAAGATCAAGTAATGAGGCACCAGCAAAACGGCTGAATGGGCCTCCGGTGACGTATGCGTTGTTGATTTGGCGACTTTCCAAGATTGGGAAGCGACTCAACAACCCTCCCAAGTAAATGGTCGAAGACGGATAGATCGCGACATGCATGTTCAGAGCAGCGGCCAGTCGTTCGAGCATCTCCGCCGAGCCAGCCTCTTGTATTCCCACCACGTCACAATCAAGCTGGTTGAAGACCTCTTTGAAGTGGTCAATGCGGCGCTGGTCGTTTGGCGCCCCAAGTGCCACGGCTGCTTCCGATTCCGGATAGCCTTGAAAACCCATTATGTTGTACGTACAGAACCGTAGAGTTGATATGTCTTTTGGCACGGGTAAACTGACTCCTTGTAATTGTACTAGTTTGGTCGGGGTTGTTGTGGCAAAAACGTGTTCGTTACCTGTCCATTTCACCGCCAGATCAGGCGTGACCGAGAACGAAAACCGTGCCCGCCACAGTCCGGGTTCCTCGGGCACGGTGAATGCGATAGGGATGTTGGTTGCTCCGGGCTGTATGAACGTAATGTTTGCCACGTTGTTGCCTACTTCCTCAAGCACCCCGTACGGCTTGGCCATGTAGGCCTGTCTTTGGTTGTCCCAGACCAAACTCTCCAACTCGCCAGCAAGTCTCACCTGAAGGTCGTACAGAAAGACCTCACTGCGTAGCTGCATAGTAGCCTTGAGTAGGTCGTCTCTCCGATCTAGCCTCACCGAACCGAGTGAAGCTTGGAGATTGCCCACGACAACCTGTTGATGATCCGTGAACTGGACGTGTCCGTCTTCGAGGTATTGCAAAGCGACGGTCGTTGAACCTAAGGGTAGAACATTGCTTTGTATAGGAATTAGCATCTCGCCCTGCTGGGCATCAAACATTGCGATTGCTCTGCACTTAGTCTCTTCGTGTACAACTAATCGAAACTGGCCTGTTCCTTGCGTCTCAGTTACGACTCGTACCCATATATCAGTACCAGGATTCAAAGTTTTTCTGGGCACAAATGTGCCGTTAACTTTCGTTCCCAGACTCCATTTTGTTTCAACCGGTTCGTACCATGGATACTGGTTCATGAAAACATCGGCGTTAGCCACTGCATACGTAAGATAGGGTTTTGCCTGACGCATCCCGCACTGCGAGCGAAGCAACGCCCTCCTCGGGATTGTAACTGATGACGCTTTGGTAATCTACACCTGGCGCCAGGGAAAGCGGGCCTATCTTTGTGCTTTGTACTACACTACTTTCGGAGTCGGCCTTAACCGGACTTTCCAACGTGACAAACCAAACGGGGAACCATCCGGATGAACCTACGGTGAGTCTCGCAGAAATCAGCGAAGGTTCTCCCTTTGGTTGTGTTGCTACGCCACCGATAAGGAGTCCCGCTGGGTCCTTGGTGGTGCCGATCTGCCACTGCGACTTTACAGTCACTACATTTGAGGCCCCCACTTCTGCGCTCGAAACCGGGCTCCCCATCAGCTGAAGCAGAACGATCAGAATCAGCGCACTGCAGCGCGTTTTTTGCAACAAGCTTTCCGCACTCCCTTCTTTAAGTCAAGTGGCATTGCCGTGATATTTGCGATAGCTTTGCGTGGCGATTTGCACCGCCAGACGCTGTGCTTTCACCCAAACTACAGGAAACGGTTGGCGAGGCCGAGTGCCCGGCACAAGGCACGAACATCTCTGCCCCGCCATCAGTTCCTGCGCTCCGGAGCTAGCGAGTCAACGAAGTCACTATGGTTATTTTACCGTGACTTCTATTTCTGCCGAGTAGCTTATGGTGCCATCAGAGACCGTAGCACGCACCACAGCTAGGCCCTTGCTTACGGGCGTGATGAGCCCTTGGCTTACCTTCGCCACAGCATCGTTGCTTGAAGACCATTCGATTCCGGTGTACTCTGCGTTGAGCGGCCTTGGAAAGGCAGTTATAGCAAACGGGTCTTGACCGGCCGTCAACACTAAAGCACTGACGTCTAACGTTAACCCCTGTAATGGTACTGTGAATATAACACTCAGATATGGGCGTTCGGTTACGTTTACGTACTCGCTTGACCGAAACTGCTTGGTTCCAATCATCCGCTCATCACCGTTACTTGGGTACTCATAGGTTTTGAGCAACACGCCGTAATTGGGAAGTTTCCCTTTGAGCCAGTCGTTAGCAAGATCTGTGAGTTCAAATGAGAACCAGTTAGGTTCGGTTCCTACCACTATTGAATCGATGATATCAAAATGGAACGGGGCAGACTCCTTCATAAAGTTGTTCCAGGTGGTTTCACCTGGTTGACCGGGTAAACCGTCGTGAGAGGTTTCTGTGCCGCCGTTTCCTTCGATCCAGGGGATACGAATCCGATGCATATACACTTCCTTATCGGGAAACTTGTTCTCATAACCGCTGCTTAAGCGATCTCCAAAATACCACACGTTTAGGGTGGCCTCGGTAATTGTTGCATCATCCGGGATGGGCAGGTTGTCGAACCGAATCATTGCGTACTTTTGGTCTCTCGCCCAAGGTCCTGAGTACCCAACTTCGAATTTGTGTTGTGCGCCCATGTTATGGTCGACGTACTTGACTGCCTGGGCGATCTGCGTGTCGAATGTACCTGAGTACGCCCCAGCCCCCTCCTGAAAACGCACTGTTCGCTTAGGAATCGTGAGCCGATACGCTCGACTCTGCTGAGATGCATGCGCGGAAGCCACGCTCACGATAATCACATTGTTACCAATCTCAAGCGGAAGCGTTGGGCTTGCGGTAGCATTGTTGACTACTGTTGGCTGTTCGCCGTTGATCTGCACCGTGATGATTGCACTTGGATCATTAGTAAATGGTACCACACTTATGCCCGACTCGGTCTCCGGCACACTGGCGAAATACGAGAGCGTGTCACTTGAAAAGGGCTGTACTAGCTCGCCGACGCTCAGTTGTAGGTCAGTCAAGGCGACATTAGCCTGCGATGTCCCCACAACAACGAATGGTATAGCAAGTGCGAACAGCATTGCTATGCCGGCGATGAGCGCTACGTTATTGACGGCCAGATTGAACGATGATGTGCTATGGATTTCAAGAGTTTTCATTTTATTCTCCTTCTTAATGCCAATTGCGCTCAGCAATAATCGCATTGAGTGTACGATCCATCTCGGCTAACCCTGACCGTACTGGTATCCGCCCGTTTAGCATCGGTGCGATCCATTGAGCGCGGTTGTTGAATATCTCGAGTGGTAGGTCTGCGATCGCTTCTTCTAGCGAGCGTCGTCCGTTTTCAAGCGCTCCGCCCACTGCTTGGGCAATATCGCCTGCGGGTAGTCCAGAGAGACCAGCCATTTGGTCCACAAAGGCAAAGAGCGTGCTCCGGCGAGCCGGAATCTTACCGGTTATCTCGGCCCAAAGCCGCTGGCCCTCGGCCCCGGTTGCGAACTTAACAAACTCCCAGGCGGCCTCAGCATTTTCAGTAGTCGATGAAATGAACAACGGATCAGTCCAACGCGTGTTGTCCCGGTTATCGACCAGAGGGGTGGCTGCCAGTCCCCACGCAAAACTCATGCCGCCCGCCAGCTGTGTTTCGACATAGTTGTTAAGCTTGTAAGCGCCGATCCAGTCCATAGCGATCTGCCCTCGGCCAAATCCGTAGTAAGTATCAATTCCCTTTCGAGGGCCGGCGGCCGCGTAGTGCGCATATAGGTCTGCAATCGCCTCAAATGCTATCACGTTTTCGGTAGTGAGCATCGTAGAGTGTGTGGGGTAACCCGTGCGGTAGGCCTCTTCGTCAAACCAATCACCACCAAACATCCACGAGACGTCTGGGAGCTGCATATCTGTTGCTTGGCTTAAGGCCAGTTGTGAGTAGGTACCATCTGCATTGGTGACTGTTAACTTGCGACTCACGTCGATGAAGGCATCCCATGTCCATTGGGTGTCGTTCCAGTCAGACGGAGGAGCAGATGTCCCTGCTTCAGCAAACATGTCCTTGTTATAGAATATTAGTTGTGGGGTTACGGTGAGTGGAATGCCATGGATTGCGCCTGAACGAACGAAGCTATCCATGACACCCGGAAAGAAGTCGTCGAGGGCTATTTCAGTGGCGTCTCTTTCTATGAAGGGCATGAGGTCCCTAGTCCACCCCTTGAGAATGAAGCCCAGTTTGTCGGTGGACCCGTAGAAGACATCTGGTGCGTTACCCGAGGCGACCAGGACGGTGAGCTTCTCCGAAAATTCGCTACCTCCGCCGGACCCGCTAGAAAGCGACTCTACCATGATGTGAGGGTTTAGCGCCTCAAACCGTTCAATAACGGCCTCGGCCCACTCAACTTCGGTGGTGTAGCCACGGTGGTAAAACACAATGGAAACCTTTTCTTCGGCTGCGAACATGTGGTTCGACGACATGGTAAGAACAAAGATGACACTGAACGTCAAAATGATGTATTTGGTGCGACGACGGAACATCTTAATTCTGATACCTCCTTGCCTGACGAATTGGCCTCTCCGAGATGGCACGAGGGGCCGTCTTGGAAAAAGTGTCTTTCTGTCTTTGCACTCAAGTCAACAGGTTTGCTTCAATCTGTGTGGGTTTGTATGAGAAAAAAGGTGAAGAAGGTTGGTTCCCGAAGTCGGTGCTTGTCAAGAGTCATGATCGAGATTGTGATCTAATGACGTGTTGTGACTACTGGTAGGCGTCGTTGAAGGATGCAATATAATTGTCGACCAGGTGGCCTTAGAGTCAGCCGCGTCCATAGTCGAGTATGGTCTGTTGCCCGTGAGTCATTCTATATTACTGTCTGTCCTTGTCCGTACAAGCAAGCAAGCACTGCCTGCCTACGACGTGCAATATTCCCATCTCTCAACTACGGGGAAAGTCAGGAACGTTGTAGCAGTCCGATATTAACCGGGTGCTCTGGTGGTATGTCTTTGTCAATGGGTCTAATCTAAGACTACCAGAATCGCTTAACATTTTGTTTTACTGTTTTTGTCTCTATAGGATCACCTTTGAACCTGTTGAAAAAACTCTTGTAAGTGCTGTGCTGGTTGGCGCGCAAAAACGAGTTGCTGCGCGCCAACCAATCTTTCTTAATGGTGGCAGGTGGAACAGTTTCCGCCGGCACAGGAACCGCAACCAGAGCCAAGTGAGGTCGAACAGCCTTGGCTGTCTGAACTGCGGGCGGCAAAGCGGGACAAAAGCTTTTTAACCTCACTACTGCCACACTTAGGGCAAACCACCTCGTCGATTTTCGACCATGGTGTAAGCTCCTCGAACTTCTGGTTACACTTAGTACATCTAAACTCATAAACTGGCATGGTGTATTTCACTATCCTTACACTCGATTCTAGGTCGTTTCCACAAGCCTAGGGCAATACCGAGAAAAAGACAAGACCGTCGTTCTAAATCGCGTCAAAACAGCCAGTATTTGCATTTTGAGATCTGCGTATACCGACCCTCTAGTTATGTGTCATTGGTATCCTTAGTATACTTCTGCCCAGTCACCGTTTGAAACAGCTGCAGCATTAGCTTCGTCTGTATCAAGGTGTAGTTCAAGACTGAAATCATCTCGAACACGAATTAGGACTTCATCGAAGGTTAGCGCCCTGTCCCCTCCTACCTTGACAGTAACGATTTGCTTATCCTCTACTCCGAAGTTTGCTGCATCTTTCGGGGTCATATGGATGTGACGCTTGGCAATAATGACACCCTTA
The DNA here is from genome assembly GCA_023230925.1 of Limnochordia bacterium. Classification (NCBI taxonomy): domain Bacteria; kingdom Bacillati; phylum Bacillota; class Limnochordia; species Limnochordia bacterium. The sequence continues at coordinate 36,149 of JALNWK010000016.1, read as the reverse complement.
TTAAGGTTGATGGCCCCTTTCGGACCAACCACCACAATTCCCGGGGAACCATCGAGTTGACCCGAATCCCGAATCGGAGGTCTGACGCCTAGAGCGAAGGAGTCCGTCCTGGATATTTCGACTTGCGTTTCCTTACGGATTGGTCCCAAAACCCTTACACCTGGGATTGCGCCCTTTCTTCCGACTATGATCACAGTTTCATCACACGCGAATTGGCCTGGTTGGGAGAGGTCCTTTATCTTGGTAAGATCGTAACCTTCCCCGAAGAGCGTGGACAAATGCTCGGTTGTTAGATGGATGTGTCGGTTGGATATACCTAATTGTACTTTACCACGTAGTTGTGCCAATCAAAGTGCCTCCTCTAGAATTCGGGCCACGGTTTAACAGCCCGAGGATTATACGATTATTTTCTGCTAGCGCTAGTGTGCCCAAAACAAGTGCCAGAGACCACGGAACGCTTGCATCTAATAATTACAACACCTGATCACCAAATTCCTGCCTATTCTACCGATAAAGCTGATATACCCGCGGGAATATGGGCTTAGGCTCTTGAGAATACTATCAGGAGCAAAGGAGGCGAACGAATGAGTTTAGTAATTGCTGTCTTTAACGATCTACAGACTGCAGAGAAGCTGTATAGTGACCTTGTTAGTCGAGGGTACCTTCTTGATGATGTAGCCCTTTGGCAAGGCAAAGAGGAGCTTCTGTCATTATCTGAAAGCGTTACCGAAGGTGTAGCCCGAGAGGCAAGAGAACAGGAGGCCTTACCGATAGATATGGTAAACAGCAATGTGAACGAGATTATGAAGAACATACAGCTGGAGATTGCCGCACAAGGTTCGGTTGCTGTAGGATTGCGTACAGAAGGCTATGATATTGACAGGGCTAAAGAGCTCATGTTCAAGCACGGGGCCATAGGTGTCGAGGTTAGGTAGTATTCTGCCAGGCTCTTGAGGTGACGAGCTTATCCCCTAGCTAGCAAAGTAGCGAAATTGCGTGTTTTTTGCTGCGGACGGTGTGTTGACCCGAAAATAGATTTATGTTATACTAGCTTTGCCGCAGGGGAGTAGCTCAATTGGCAGAGCACCGGTCTCCAAAACCGGGGGTTGCGGGTTCGATTCCTGTCTCCCCTGCCATTTTTTTATCTAGTCACTGGGAAAATTACCCACTACAATCATTCTGACTCTGGGACATCCCATCGCAACTTGGGTATGGTGGCTATGGTGGGCCACCAAAAAAGAGGCACCATATTACCCAAGAAGGCGTTCTCAAAAAGACCGGGATTCGTTAGGGAGAAGCCCTCCGCTGAAGGGCTTCTTTCCCTTAACCGAAAGAAGATAGGTTTAGTGGGCGGAAAGGACTTTCTGAATTCGCTCAAGCTTTACTCTGTTCTTTCGATTGGGTTTAACTAATTCTCTCGGACGATAGGAATGGTACCATTTCAGTAGGAGTTGAGCGATTTGCTTGCGCTCAGCGAGCGCGATGTCGGGGTCTTCCATTCGTTCCAACCATAAGGATATGTTTTCCTGAATAAACTCGCTGCTGGAATAGTCATCTTGCTCCATCTCCCGTTCGAGTGGGGGCATACTCTCTAGCCGTTTTCTCTCGATCTCAGCGGCTTGTGCCTCTTCTAATTCGGCCTGTCGTTTGCTTTCCGCTCTTTTGTCTCGCTCAAAACGCCCGTACCCTGAGGACACTTTGGCCCCTGCACCCATCCAAGATAATGCTTCTTCAAGCCATTGGCTTACAAGGTTCAGATTCCCGGTATCCTGCGAACGCGAAGCTAAGGGAAAGGCAAACTCGGCACCACTTTCGGCCACCAAGAATGGAATGGGAACTGGATCATACCAGTCGGCTGGTGGTTGTTTTCCCTTAGATTCTTGGTAGTATGGTCCGTAATGCGGGGTTATGATATCTAGCGTCAGATTAACAGGTTTTGTGGGCAAGGCATCGAAGAAGATGATGTCTCCAATTTGACGCGGTTCATTCGGGCCATCGGAGCTATCTTTATCGGTACCAAAGACTTGTATGAGAGTAGAGCTTTTATTCATCCCATCATCTGGCTCCCACATCCCTGTCGCCCAGGCTTTAACCAAGCCCTTGATTGATGAACCCGGCAGATATGGGCTTCCTAGTGTCCAGTGCCACAAAAAGCCATTCTCCATCGGGTGGTTACGCCCCATTCCCGTGACAAAGCGCTCCGTGGTTTTGTAAAGGTGAAGTTGACCATTTAGGGCCACCACAAGACGCTCCACCCGCATGGTCATCTCTTCTAATTGGCCTGCCAGCTTATCGGACTGTTCTTCATTTCGTAACTCTACCTGCTCAGCAAATGTAGTTATCCAAGTCTCTTTTCCATCCTCTGCTAGTCCCCAAAACCGCCCTTCTCGGCGCCATTGATTGCAGAACTTATCATACCAGAGCCCGCAATGGGCTGAGTTTGGTAATCTGTCCAATCTGCGATGCCGCTCATCTTGATACAGGGGTATCAGCATTGTTTTCCGCCCCTTCTTTTACAATCTTAAAATAAGCCCGGGTAAACTTCTTCATCCAAACTAACCAGGCTAGTGTCTCTTCCTGGGCCCACAGATACGTATGGCGGTCACTGTTAATAATCGCATCCATTAGATCACAAGAACCGCCTTCCCTTACCTGAAATGGGGCTAGTTTGTGATCCCGGCATAGCCAAGCTTCGATGTGCGCATATAACTGATAGTCGGCACTATGTTGGTCCTTATTCGCCGCGGCTAGAAGGGTGGCCATGGATTGGCCAAGACCATTCATCAAGATGGTTGCAGGTAGACATTCCACCCGATTGGAATAGCGACGGATCCAGTCTTGTTGCCTGTTATCCACTTTTTTAGCGACTTCATCGGTTAGTGCCGCGATCTTCGTGGCTACATCCTGTGCCCGCTGCTGATCAAGACTCCCGTACATGGCTCTCACCATCACTTTCTGTCCAAGTTACAGCGCACCATCCCTGGCCAATCGTTTCGTTTCCGCCAACCTGTAGATAAGGTACATCAGTGAATAGCGACGCTACTGTTTTCAATGGCTCAGATTCACCCATCCGGGAACGCGCCAACGCGTAGAACAGAGTCTCTGGTGGGATTGTCTCTTCATACCATAGGCCTTGACTGATTTTGTTGCTGTCCAGTCGATTGCGGGCGTTAACCTGCAAACCATATTGGGCGAAGTATCTGAACTGGTCATCATGACAGATGACTAGTTGACCCGGTAGTCGCTGTCTTGTCCTCTCGTGCAGTCTGTCGCTAATTAGCAGGTGTATATTCTTCACCACTTGCAGGATCGTCTCTTCGGCTAGCTTATTGTCCAAACACAACTCTTCTAAATGGGTCCAATCCCGCTCATCTGCACCATTATGTGCGACAAGTAATTCACCCTTCTCTAAGGCCGGTACATTCAAGTCAATATTGATGCCAATCATTCGACAGTCCCGCTGAAATCGTTCAAGTATATATGGACAGGTTACCCACTTAAACGGACCGCCGTGTAAGGTGCGTACCGGTAAAAGCAGCAGCCGGGCATCTGATACAGAGATGCCTCCGGCACCATTAGGATTTCCGAACACCGCGGCGATCTGTTCATTATTGTCGCCCCACAATTCCGTGGCCCTAGCTCGCAATGCTCCTTTAAGACTTGAACCAGTGATGACCGGATAGTTGGTATACGCCTCCCGGCTAACAGGTAGGTCCACTACGCCCACCGTAGACTCGGCCCCCGGATGCAAACTGACTTCAGCCATCAACCCCATTAACGCTGTACTCATAGCTTCTCCCCCCATTTTCCTATGATCACCTGACCATAGCCGTATTCAGTCATATCTCCTACTTTTCGTCCGTGCCAACTTAGGATCGTATTTATGTCAGTTTCTTCGCTCTCATAAAACCATGTGCTACCGGCCGGGATTACGGGCCTTACCGGCCGGGGTACACCTCTGGCAATATCCCAGCCACCGATGCGCTGCATTTTACCGATACACGCGCAGATGCAACGCTCACCAAAGGATTTTGGTCCGAAACGAACGACTTCCTCCGTTTCGTCGTTGAACACACCCGGAGTTACAAGACTTACTGTAAAACGGGTTTTCCCATTGCGCGGGCTTAATCTCGGTACCTCGGGAAGTAAATGCGGAGGTGCTGTTTTGATTTCAATCTGGGCCATTCTGCCCTCTCCGCCCAAGGTGACAGTGTTTGGGCATTGCTGATGCCATGATTGGGGTACACCATTCACAACAACTACTAGGCATAAGGTCTTGCAGACGAATCTGGTGTGTGTGGTGGAATAAAGCTGTCCTGTGATGGTGGTCCGACGTTTTGAATCAAGCCCGATCCCCACCCGCGTCTCATTGGTCCAAAGCGCATCGGCCTTTATGATATCCGCAGATGCTGGAATATCTCCGGCTAGCACCTTTTCGCAGCCTTTTCTTGTTAACCAGACCTCCTGCAAGGGTTTGAGTCCCTCGTATGGCTCAAGAGGAGTAGCTAACCGGATGCCCTGACGAGGATCGAGATCACATAGAACGGGTTCTAACCGAGTAAAGTGAACCCTGTCCTCTGCATCAGTGGCATAAAGGATAGTAGCCATCGGAGGAAACAAGTACTCGTATTGATTATTCGAGAACCGGCAAAGGTATGGACCCGAGAGTTGTAGTTCGCCAAGAGAGTTTGGATCGCCAAGGGCTTCGGGCCATAGGTGGGTTTGTCGTGGGTTCCAACCTTGTCCCTGCGCCAACGCTGAACGTATAGCTCCCTGTAAAGTCTGCATCGATGGAGGGAAAATGCTCCTGCCTGCGTTTGCCGGTTCGCCGGCATTGAAGGAGCTACTACCCCGGAAAAACCATGTGTCTATCGGGCGGAACATCCAAAGCATGCTAGTCACTCGCTACACCTCCTTTGCTTCTAAAAATCTGGCTAATAAGACACCATCAAGATTCATGTATTCACGACGCCCTAAGGTACCATCGTCCTTGTTATAGTACTGATGGCAGATATGTGCAAGCTGGTCAATGCATTTTTCTATTGTGGGAGTAAGCGTTGGCTCCCGTTGACTACGTAGATATTCCGCTAGCATTATCTGACGGAACTGATGATCGGAGATCCCCTTAATCTCCCGACCGGAGCGGTCCGGGCCGCCATAGTGCTTGCGTAGATTGTACAGAAAGGAACTAGAGAAAACGCTTTTCCCGTTGTCCTTAGTCAAATTTTGTACCAATTCCAGAAGTACCATTTGGTCTTCAGAGGCAATCTGTGGAAGTATGTTATCATTATTCTCCTGCCCGAAAACCACGGTCCATGGGGCCGCCCAGGTTAAAGTTGTACCCGCGGTTCTCCAGACGCAGACAGCCAGACTATCCCGGCCGCATTTACGTTTGGCAACCTCATCCAATAGTTTGTGCGCCTCAGCTAAAGCTTGTTGTAAGGGGCCGCGGCAGTGCGCATAGACGATGGCGGCCGAAATGGTAGCCCGCTGGCGAATCCCCATATTTTGTGAACAGTAGCGTTCAAAGGCGCGCAGATACTCATTTCTTAGCGCTATTGATAATGGTATAGCATCCTCCAAGGGGCAGAAAGCGAGCACATCGTCTCCGCCCGCGTAAATAGTGACGCTATCATGCTGGCGGGCAATACCCGGTACAGCCTCACTAAAAGCCGACACCGCTAGACTAATGTGATTCGGTTCTCCTTTCGGCGGTTCAAAGCTCTGTAACAACCGGCCCATGTGATCGCCATCCATAAGTAGGATGGCATAGTAAGGACTTGGTTCGTTGTTAAATGCGCCTAGGCTTTTTATTAGCGCTTCGCGATCTTTTTTAGAGGCGCTCCAAAGCGCGTCGTTTTCTAAAGCTGATCGGAAAAAGCAATTACCATCTAAGGACACAAAATCACGTAGTGTTTCGTCTTGTTTGACTAGCCGTGCAAGGCACGGTATGTCCCGGTAGATCGGTGAGATGCTTCCTCCCTCGAGTTTGGAGGCTTGAAGGCCAAATTCCCGGGCCTTTTCGGGTTCGGTTTTAGTTATCTCTTCAATCCAATGGATTGTCGCTAAGTAGGGCGTCGAGGGATAGGAGCTAGGCAACGGCCAGCCAATGGTCTGTTCCGCCACATCCGGCAATACGCGCTTAATCAAGGCGATGGCACAAAGACGTTCTCCTTCAGTCAAGTCCAAGCGTTTGGTGGATTTCCGCAATTCCTGCCAAAAGAGATCTTGTTTTCTTCGTTCCCGGGATCGCGCATATCCTGAGAGTTCCTGCCATTGCCCCATCAAAGTACATTTATCACCGTATTCCACCGGTGGAATGTAGCTTCGCCAGTTCTTTCTCATATCCAGTACGTTACTCTCATCGCCAATGGCCCAACTTATTTCCCAAAAGTTGTGTACTTGTCTTTCCCAGATGTCCGCGGTATCCTTTCCAAAGTCAACTACAGGTTCTACAAAACGCTGGAAAACGGCTTGGGCAATGTTATTCCAGATTCTATTGACGGCGTTTTGGCATCTTATTGGATCGAAAGCAGCCGGAACATCGGCAAAGAATCTGTTAGGTAAAGAACCTGTGGTGATCGGCACTGCGGGTTTTTCACCAGCCGTAACGTCCCTAATTGCCCTTAATAACGGTGCGGTTTGTCCCTGCGCATTTTCTATAGCAGGAAAGCGAATCTCGCCATCCTGGTCGATAACATCCTGCATTGCCACACCGGCTAGGTAGGAGAGCAAGAATGAACCAATTGCTAAATCACGCGTACGCCTTGCCTGGGTAACAAAGCTTTGCACGGGTCCTATTGTAAAATGAAAAGTAATCCGTTCGTTCAACTGATATGCACCTCCTTTACCAGCTGATCGGTGAACATATTGGCTAGCAAATCCTGTTGTTCCAGATTTACGTCACAAGGAACAATCGCCATACCGTCGGGAACTTTGTTGTTTTCTTTAGACCTTTCAATGCATAGCTGAGCACCCACGGGCAAAAACTGCGCTGGTAAGAAAGAGGCAATTACCGCACAGTTCCTGTCTAGGGGGTGCAAATGAAACAAAATAGGACTAGCGCGGCGTTTACCAAGGTTATCCCCGATGGGGGAGATCTCATATTCTATCCCCTCATCCCTGAGGTGATAGTTATGGGGAAGGCCAAAGGCCACTCGCGTCGGATGGGGTTTGGCCTGCGACTTGGGCTTAGCATGGTTAAAGGTCAGTGCGTTTAACTTGTCCTTCTCACCTTCTTTCATTTCTTTTCTTAGTTCCATAAAACGCTTACCGAGTTTCTCCATGGTGCGGGCAGTCTTGAGTTCACTTGGGGCCACGTCAGTCTCGAGTTCACTTGGGGCCACGTCAGTCTCGAGTTCACTTAGGACCACCTGTATCCTGCTCTTTGCACTAAATGCTGTATAGGGGGGCAGTTCTCGGGGAAGCGGACCCAATTCCGAAATGAAAGAGTCTAGTTGGCCCACCAAGTCAGTCCGTGTTTTGGGGGCGTGGTAAATCTCTTGATCTCCTAGTCGCAGACTTTCTAAAGCGACTGAACCAAACCCACGACGGGATCGGGCCCCCAATCCGCCGAAATAGTTTAAGGCACGGATTGACTTACATAACATCTCTATTTGTTCATCGGTTGTCCCCGGGCGAAAAACACCACGGAGTGTGAAGCAACTTTTGGGCAGAATTGCCCGTTCTAGATTCCGTATACTGTCCTCTCTATTTTCGCCAAGGACTCCATAGCCAAGATAGCGGATACCCGGAGTCCTTACTGACTGCCTCCATACGTTAACCTCGGCTGGAGACGGCAGCTGACGATCGCCAAAGGACAATAGGACCTGACTTTGTCCACCTTCTGCGCTGCCGAATAATTTGCTTTCCTCCTTTTCGACCTCCGTCCAATCTTTGTCTTTCCCATAGGCCCTGGGCCAAGCGATGGCCCGGTACCAAGACCTCAAGGCCCCTCGGATGGAACTTATGCGCAATTCAGCTTTCTCTTGGGGCCTTTTACACATAAATAACGGGGTAACGACACGAAACCGGGCTTCGATGTGACGCATACTATGGTCCTCCTTTCGTGAGCAAGTGGTAACTCAGATTTTAGTTGGGCAGTAGATCATCTCCCCTTTAACATAGGGATCTTGGCGTTGTTCTTCCGGCGTACGTCGATCGATCATTGCCACGTACTGTACTTCATGGCCGCGGCTTTCAAGAAATTCGCCTAGACGACTTATGACAAACTGCATCGCAGTAGTACCACCCGTAAGATTGACGATAACCTCCGCTTCTTGATCATCGGCCGGTAACATTTTGTCTAGCTGTTTGCATAGTTGCGGGGCTTCATCAAAACCGGTAAAGGGATCCTGCATAGGAAGTATACACAAATTCCCGGTGTACCTCGCCCTCGCTTGGGAACCTGCTACTTTGGATTCGGTGTCGGCACTAGCGAGGATTATTGCATAATCTGGTTGTACCTGCAGTAAGGCCGTATAAAGCAGTCCCGGACTTAATCCCGCCGCAGAGATTAGTACCCGTGGTTTACAAAGGGTGCCTTCCTCGCCCGGTGTCGACGGTGAAATGGATCCAATTACAGGCTTTAGGGCTTCCCGCCAGCGATCATCATCCCACTGCATGATGGCTTGAAACTGAGTGAAGAGTTCCTGTCCCTCTGTTTGTAGTTTTGTCACTCTTAGACGCTCTTCCTTGGCTCCACAATGGGCGAGATCGTTTCGGTATGTCGTAATTCGGGACCAAGTGGCCCCAACTTGCTGGGTTAGGCGGGGGTTCCGAGAATTCCTTATTTTGTTAAGCATGTGCTCTGCCCTTGCCCGAATTTTTCTGTCATTTAAAGCGTTGCAATTCAGTACCGCAACGATAACCTTGTTCACCATTAGTTCCCGCATCAGGGTGGCGGCCACGGTCCAGTTTCGGTGATCTACATGCCACTTAACCAGTCGGTATCCATCCTGGAATTGGTCATCGCTTTCCATTTGGTAGTAGGGTTCTAATATCAGGGGAAGTAGGAGTGGGAAGGGTGTAGCGCTGCGGCCCAGTTGTTCCAATTCCTCATGTAGAGCCTTCAGATTGTCCCCCGTTGTTTTTTCCTTCAACTTTCTTACCTGCTTCCGTAGTTCCATAAATCTGCCAAAAGTAATGGCCAAGGATACGTCATCAAGGTTATCACCGATGTTTCCAAGACGGACGGGCTCATGTTCTGTAGTTCTGCGGAACTCATTATGTATGTTTCGTACAAGGGTACCAATTTCTTGGGCATCACCAAATCGCTTAAAGTCTCGTGTGGCCTCCAGCCAATTTTGCAGGATAAGAAAGTCACTGAGATCGATGATTTTGGATTGATGGGGTCCTTCTTTCGCTTTTCTAAATTCGGTATAATATATACCCACTACCTGCATATCAAAGGCGGTTCTAAGGAAGGTAGCGCCAAGTAAGAAAATCATGGGGATGGAACGATACCCATGGGTAATGTCAAAGACTACAGAGCTTCCAGCAAGGGGCTTTGCAACTTCCGCCAGTTTCATGAAGATACACCATTGTTCTTTAGCTCCACTTCCTGGGGGGACGGTATGCCATATCACCTCAAGACCATATTTCTCGCTCTCCTTGTGAAAGTTATCCTCCTGCATCTTTTGCGCTTCCTCTGTGGCCAGCAGATAGATGCTTCTTACCCCTAATAGTTTTGCTAAAGCTATCTGGGAGTAAGGTGTTTTTACGCAACAGTTGCCCAAAGGACCGTCTTTTTCGTCCTCAAACCGGGTTTTGGCCTGTTCGTAGTTGCTAGTACCGATAGAGGCGATGATTACGGTGTTCTTTGCATTTACTTCTCCGTAATTACCCACTGTAGACCCTCCTTCTCTAATCTTGGAGTTCCTTGTTATAGCTCACTAATCCTCAGTATTGCATATTGATGCAGGAGCGAAGACTGGGGCCCTTTCGCCCTAAGTAGGCATGGTTCCGAGAAATCGACAACCTAAAATAAGGCTCAACCCATATGCTTTTTAATTGGGGTCACAACCTCAAATTCCTTCGTCCTGCCTGTCCATGAGGTGGATGTCAGTTATGCTCCTATGCAGGGTCTAAGCCCGGATGGATAAAACTCCACCTGACTAATCACAAGCTCATTTTTCAAAGTGCAAATACTGGAACTAGGTGTTGTTTAAGCTGCTAACTCATGTACTGGTCTTTCAATATCTTGCATCAGCCTCGTGGATATACGGAACTAAATACCGACCACCCTTAACCAACACTGCAATAGTCTTGGGATCTTTGCGGTCATTCTTTGTCGGACTGTCATCATCGAGCTCTCCAGCGCACCGGACATGATAAGGATTTGCAGGAAACACCTTCATATCATGTTCGATGATATACTGAGCAAGGTTGTACCAGTAGTATCCTGTGGTCTCCATCCCGACAATTACCTCATCTTTAACGTTTCTAAAGCCGAAGTCTTGTACCTACGTCCGAAATGCCTCGAATTCATCATTATATTGGAAACATCGCCTAATTCAATTCCCCGATAGTCAAATACCCTAGTATAGTGTATTTTGTTGAGGTACCATTATTGTTGAAATCCATATTTCCTCAACTACAGGAATCGCCCTAATCGAATTATCAGTATGTTTACGGTGTTCTCCAGTAAAAGCAATAAGATATGTATAACATTCACCTAAGATATGGCAAAATCCTGCTTTGTTCGCTGAACGGGACTTGTGTATGTTCCAGACTGATGCACTTCATAGACGGATTCGTTCTGTCTATTACTTAGCAAGATGCTTAGTCTGAGCTGGTCAAAATCCAAAGGAACTGTAATGGATACTCTCTTGCAGGAGCTAAAGTCAGCGTGTATTCGGAATATGCGGATTCTGCAATTGCCTATTGCCGTCAAGACCCTGCAGTAGATGATTTCTTGGCAAATATCCTCCGGACGGTAGTTACAGACCTTCGATTGGTCCTAGACTATGTATCTTCGATGAATTCCCGGGTACTAGAGGGACCAAGAGGTGTTTTGGACAACGTTATTATTGTGATGGCAACGCAAATGGTAGTGCTAATCCATGCCCTTCTAAGGAAGGTACCCTACCCATTCCATAGACCCTATGGATCTCGTCGGAAGACTGCGTTCTGGGCGAGAGGCTTTGTGCACCTTTGTTCATTAATCTTCTTTGCTAAAACAAATGCTACAAGGGTATTGCCTACTTCACATTTTGAGGAGACTAGCAGGTTTTTAGGCCGGTATACTGGAGAAGGGAACACCATACGGTGAACCCTTCTCCAGAAGCGGTGGGAGCTTTTGCCATAAACCACCATGGATATAATATGACCTGTCGATACCGCCGCGTACACAGCTTCCTTTGGTGTGCAGGTAATATTCTGTGTACGGAGCTATAGACTGAACCACCCGACCACATTGTGCAACTGCTCACCTAAAGCTGCCAAGCTTTGAGACAAACCACTGATCTGCTCAATTGCACTTGACTGCCGTTCGGCTGAGACAGCGATTTCCTGGCTTCCGGCTGCCATTTCCTGCGCGGCACCGGAGATATCATGGATTGACCGAGTTGCTTCCTCACTAGCCGAGGCTACCTCTGCAAAGAGCCTGTTGATCTTCTGAACAGTCTGTACCCCTTCATCCAGCTTATCGACGGATTGCCTCGAATTGGTCGATGCGGTATAGGCTTGGGAGCTAATGGTCTGTAGTAGATTAGCTATTTCCTCTGCGGACTTGCGGGATTGCTTGGCTAGCTTACCAACCTCGTCTGCGACAACGGCAAATCCCCTTCCATGTTCACCGGCTCTAGCCGCCTCAATCGCGGCATTTAGAGCAAGAAGATTAGTTTGCTCGGCGATCTTACGGATTAGTTCAGTGATCTCATGGATTCGATTGGCGTTGTCAGATAGCTCATCTACAGATTCGGTGGAGTATCGAGCGGTGTCCTGAATAACATGCATCAATTCTACCGCCTGCTCCATTTGACGTTGAGCTCCTTTAGAGCCATCTACGCTTTGTTTGGCGGCTGCTGCGACTGATTGCGCACTGTGGGAAAGCTGTAGGGTGTTGGCTGCAAATTGCTGTGCAGTAGACGCCGATTGGTTTGCCGCGCCACTGGTCTCTTGGGCAGAGGCAGCTAGCTGTTGGCTGCTACCTGAGATTTCCCGAGCTACTTGCACCACTTGTCCGACTAAATCCCGAAGATTATCCCTCATTACCTCAAAAGCTCTAGCAAGGTTCCCGATCTCATCCTTACCGGACACACTATCTTCAAAAGCTATTAGGTTACCTGTTGCTAGGTCCTCGGCTGCTACTGCTAGTTTGCCTAATCTCGTGGACATGTTTTGCACGATATAATGGGACACTAGAAAGCCAAACCCGACTGAGACTGCTGCGACAAGAACGAGCCATCGGATCCCGTTATCCTTATCATTGATCGCCTTATCGTACAGCTGCTGATTACTCTCTTGGCGCAGATTCAAAAGGTCACTCAGGGCTTGATCCGCGGCATTGGCGTTGGTTCTTGTTTCGGCTATCAGGTTAAAAACTGCATCAGCCTTATTCGGATCTGTAACCATACTCCATATTTGTATCATTTTCTCATCATATTTTGCGATTTCCTTGCGAAACATGTCTCGTAGTTCGGTTTCTTCTTGATTTACCACTGGAGTTTGCTCTGCAAAATCTGCAAACTGGCTCTTTAGACGGATCATGCTCTGCTCATAGCGAGCATATAGTTCTTCAATACCACTTTGATACTGAGGTACTAGGGCTGTGATTTGTGTCTGACGGGCCTGCTGTAACCCCTGTTTTAGTTCCAAGAGTACAACCTCTACGTCATCATGGGCGTGAATATTCGTCATGGTAGAACCCACGGTGTTAAGATGAACGGTAGACAAGGTAGTAATCAGGATCATGCCTAATATAAAGACCCCGATAATAAGGTAAAGTTTGCCCCACACTGGTAGGTCGTCAAGGAAAGACATAGGCAGCCTCCTATAAAGGGATATATTTAGTCTGTCTCTCGCGGTATGACCGCTTCTAAGGCCAGTTTCTCGGACGTATTGAGTAACTTCTCCATGCGTAGGATAACAAGAAGTCGGTTATCGACTTTGCCAATGCCTTCAATGAATTCCGTACGGAGCCCATCGATACCTTGAGGTGGTGGCTCTATGGCCGTTGCCGAGAGTCGCAAAACTTCAGAGACTTCATCTACAATAAGGCCTGTGAGACTCCCCTCGGTTAGCTCTACAATAACGATTCGGGTTAATGAATCGTCCCCATTGTCTGCCAGTCCAAAACGTTTGCGCAGACTGATTACAGGGATGATCTCGCCCCGGACATTGACTATTCCCTCCACAAATTCGGGAGTCTGTGGTAGTTTGGTAATGCTAATTAGTTTGATGATCTCCCTGACCTTCATAATATCTATGGCAAATTCCTCTGACTGAAGCGAAAAGACCACAAACTGACGCTCTTCTATATTGACATTACGTTCTTTAGGCAAGGATCTCCCTCCTCGGAACCTTGAGTGTGTGAGTTAGCCATGTATTGTTCGGTTCCGCATTGGAATATAGGTCTTCCTTATCTGCCTCATAAAGAGATATCGGTATAATTTGGTGAATTGTTAAGGGGATCGAGGACTTTGGGCCGCTTTCAAGGGTAGCGGCCCAAAGGTAGTAACTGGTTAGATTTTGAATTGATGAACGGTTTCGGTTAAGTCCTGACCGTAATCTGCTAGGGTCTCAGCGGCCGTTGCAACGTGCTGTATCTGCGTAGATTGCTGCTGACTCGCTGCTGCAATTTGCTGACTACCGGAACTTAACTGTTGTGTTGCCGTGTGAATCTCTTGGATATCTTTACTTAGATTATTGATCGCCACAATGATATTGTTAAACGCCTGGCTAGTAGTCTCTACGATAAGAGCACCTTCTCTTACTTGTTTGGCTCCTTGTTCTGCTTTTTTCACAGTATTAGTGGTGGCTTGACTTGTTTGCTGAACTAGTCGACCGATGTCGGTGGCAGCTGCAGCGCTTTGCTCAGCAAGTTTGCGAACCTCATCGGCAACGACTGCGAAACCACGACCATGCTCCCCTGCCCTTGCGGCTTCAATGGCAGCATTAAGAGCAAGTAGATTGGTCTGGTCGGCAATCGCTGTGATTGTATCAGTGATCTTACCGATTTGCTGAGAGTTATGACCGAGTTGTGTCACTGCTACAGCAAGCTCGGTGACGTTTGCCTCGATATCTTTGATTTTCTCTACTGTCTGAGTAATCTGTTCCTTTCCAGAAGCGGCGTCTTGATTCATCAATGAAGCAGACTCATACATTTTCTCGGTATTTGCACTAACCTGCTGGATTGCAGCTGCAAACTGACTGATACTAGCAGCCATCTCCTGCACTGAAGCACCGTTTTCTACAGCGGTGCTGGCTAATTCCTGGCTGGAACCACTAAGATTATCTGCCACTGTTTGAACCTGCTCCACAAGACTACGCAAGGACAGAATCATCTGGTCGAACGCCTTGCCCAGTTTTCCGACCTCATCTTCAGTATCTAGCTTTGCCCGTACCGTCAGGTCTCCTTGAGCCGCTACAGTTGCTGCTTGCTGTAGCTTAATCAGGGGCCGTGAAATACTAAAGAAAACAAGGTAGCCAAGACAGGCTACGGCAATAAGGATGCAAGCAATAAGAACAGCAATTTGCTTAATAATCCTTTTGAACTGTTTCTGCGCCTCCGCGTGTCTTGAGGACGACAAAGCCGCACTGATCTTAATTACTTCTTCTAGGTCCTCATTAAGAACCGAGTGTTTTGCTCGATAGCTATACAGGCTTTGGTAGACGTCAACGCTGTATGTTAGTCCCCCAAGCCCGGAATCACCAATGTTCTGCATGGTGTAGTCTACTTCTTGTTTCACCGAAACCCAGTTAGCTTTAAATGCCTCCCATTGGTCTGTTAGCTCCTCATCTGGTTCCTGGCTCATTTTATCGTCTAGTTTGGCAATGGAGTCTTCACAGGTAGCGATGCTTTCATCAACAAGGGCTTTAGGTGGTAGTTGGTTGATGATTGAATCCAAAGCGACGAGGTTGTTTTGCAGGGTTGAAAGCAAATTGCCCATTTCGTTCTGCCTTTGCAGATCCTCTATAACGCCTTGCATCTTGTACATGCTGGACATGCCCACAAGGGAGAAGATGGCAAATCCGACGATACTAGTAGCTAAGGCGATGGCAAGTTTTACTCCGATGTTAGCGTTCCTGAACCATTTGAACAATAGGTATTCTCCTCTCCAGTTTTAGACATAGATGGAGCATCTAAGCATAGAGATATAAAGGCAACAGGATAGAAGGATACCTGCGGAAGGACATCACTGACCCATACGGTAAGGCCTGTGATTTACCGATACAATAACATGGCTAACTCATCCTTATTTTACCACTGGCTTGCTGCTTGTCAAGCTTTAGGGGATCATTCATCAAAAGGTCAGACGCATGCAAGAAAATCTGTCGATACTGTGATGCTCTTAGACTGCCATAGGTAGATCCAAAACCGCGGAGAAAGCGGCTGAAGAGAACTATTTGGCGTGTTTGCATCCTTCATAGGTAGATCCAAAACCAGCGAATGCGGCGCTTGATGTTTGGGTTGAGGCACAAGTTTCCATCCCTCATAGGTAGATCCAAAACGTAGCTGAACTTGAATTCAGGTAGTTGAAACACGAGTTTCCATCCCTCATAGGTAGATCCAAAACGGGAACGCGTCCACCTATTACGCGGATTATTATTACGTTTCCATCCCTCATAGGTAGATCCAAAACGACGTACTTCCAAGCGTCGTAATGCTGCCGCTTCGCGGTTTCCATCCCTCATAGGTAGATCCAAAACGGAAAGGTTGCGCTATCATTCCGGGATGGTTCGGTGTTTCCATCCCTCATAGGTAGATCCAAAACCGGAGATCCGAATCACCTTGATGAACTCGTATCCGGTGTTTCCATCCCTCATAGGTAGATCCAAAACCTAAGTCGTAAATTTCCGCTTTTGCTCTGTGCGCCTGTTTCCATCCCTCATAGGTAGATCCAAAACGGCGTACGTTACTACGCTAGGCTGATCCACGTGGAGTTTCCATCCCTCATAGGTAGATCCAAAACTCCTATCCTGATTGCTATTATCCATTTGCACCCATGTTTCCATCCCTCATAGGTAGATCCAAAACTGCCGAACTCCTGGAAACCAGCGTAATAGGCATGTTGTTTCCATCCCTCATAGGTAGATCCAAAACAAGTGTCAGGATGGAAGGGGTGCAGATGATGCACCGTTTCCATCCCTCATAGGTAGATCCAAAACCAGATTACAACCTGCAGAACGCAGATTACCGATAAGTTTCCATCCCTCATAGGTAGATCCAAAACGGGAATCGGTACAGGCGGCCTTGACCGAAGCCGAGTATGTTTCCATCCCTCATAGGTAGATCCAAAACAACGTTTCGAAAGGTGGGTTTTTGACGAAGTCCTCCGTTTCCATCCCTCATAGGTAGATCCAAAACTCGTCTTAGTGCTGCTGGCTTCTCTGTATTTGGCGGTTTCCATCCCTCATAGGTAGATCCAAAACTATAATAATCGGTATTAAACAGTTCATGGTACATTTCGTTTCCATCCCTCATAGGTAGATCCAAAACTTTGGGATGATGAGCAAGAGAGATTTATGGCAGAGGGTTTCCATCCCTCATAGGTAGATCCAAAACCTTGAAACTCCCTCTCCGTGATGGGGATGAAGATCGTCGTTTCCATCCCTCATAGGTAGATCCAAAACCGTACGTAAAGCGCTCGTGTCGCTGATTGAGGCCGGGTTTCCATCCCTCATAGGTAGATCCAAAACACCTAACAATTCATTCGCCGTTTTACTTAATTGGACAGTTTCCATCCCTCATAGGTAGATCCAAAACGGCTCTAATCAATTCCGCCTTATTCAAGCTGTTAGTTTCCATCCCTCATAGGTAGATCCAAAACAAAACGTCTTTCTGTCCTTACTGATTTCCGCCATTAGTTTCCATCCCTCATAGGTAGATCCAAAACCTACACTTTGAAATCAGAACATTGGATGAGTTCATGTTTCCATCCCTCATAGGTAGATCCAAAACTGTTTATGGTAAGTTTCGTCAAAAACCCCATAACCGGTTTCCATCCCTCATAGGTAGATCCAAAACCCGACAGGCAATCAGTGACTTGCCAACACGCAATGAGTGTTTCCATCCCTCATAGGTAGATCCAAAACAAGCCTATAAAGAGCTTGTCCTCCGTGGCGAACTGTTGTTTCCATCCCTCATAGGTAGATCCAAAACGATTATTTTCGTAAAACGTGGGGTGACTTCTTCCCAAGGTTTCCATCCCTCATAGGTAGATCCAAAACGGGGTCCTTGCTCCAATCAACTGCTTAGACTTGTATAGTTTCCATCCCTCATAGGTAGATCCAAAACATAGCAACTCTTGCAGTCCCCCTCGAGCGTCTCGGTTTCCATCCCTCATAGGTAGATCCAAAACCGGGGGTTGCGACCCCCTTGTTTTTCTTTCTGTTTTATGTTTCCATCCCTCATAGGTAGATCCAAAACGACAAGGCCGACAACCTACAAAACGTTGTATTGTGCTGTTTCCATCCCTCATAGGTAGATCCAAAACTCGGTGTTGCCAAAAATATCATCCCAGGTGACCTGTTTCCATCCCTCATAGGTAGATCCAAAACCCTCGTTACACTGGGGTTTCCTTGTTACGAGTACGAGTGTATCTATATGGTAGCAGATTAATCATTTTAGCACTACTCCCGATGTAGAGCGGAAATCCATGTTTTTGGGTGACACTGTAAAGCGCGTCGATCCCCCGGGGTTTTCGCGCTACTGGAGGTCGACGCGATGTGTCGAACCACCCGGTTGGTTTCTATAGTAATAGGATAGTCCATGAAGGACTATATTGTCAATCGTATACGCGGTTTTGCTACCATAGTCTAGACTTTTTGGTTGCTTTTCCTGTCTTGGACAAGGATACTTAGAAAAGGTCATGATCCCCCCTTTCCCCCCAGAGAACGCGACTTTAGGAGCCGACAACGCTATCTAGTTTTCGTTAAGTTATCCATAACGCTGTCCAGGTTTGTTTCCTTGATGCTTTTGAGCTCGTAATCGACAACAAACTAGGAAAAGCAATACGGCTAAAGAGGACCGGGGAACGCCAAGGATACGAACTCTGCAAACAATATGACCCGGCACGTGCCCCTTTTGATTGTCCCCTGAATATCAAAGGGATAGCGTAAATTGCTTATTCATCATTGCGCGGGGACCATTCGGACACGTCAGAAGTACTCCTAACATTTAATCGAAGAGCGAAACCCTTGGGCTATTCATGTGTGTTGACACGTGTTCTCTTAATGCAAGATTTGATGGCTAAATCGTCTATTTGCTCGATCAGGGGCGTTTGTCCTGTCACCACTACGGGCGTGGAAGATTATAATACCAACGAGTAGAAAACATGTAAAAGGTGGGGAGTCCCATGTATGAAGCTCGTGTGATGGGTAGTGTTAGAGATAGCATCTCAGGAAAGCCCTTGATTCAACCGGTTCAGTTTCAAGTTGGTGAGCAAATTGTGGAAGTTGAGGAAGGATTCTTTGATTTTGAGTTGGCCTTTGGCACCCACAGAGTCTTCATCGCAGCTGATGGATTCAAGGATTACGAGAACAGCGTCCTTCTATTTCGGCCTTTGGAAACCCTCTACTATTCCTTAGAGCCCTGTGAAACTGGTTGGTTGATCCGATTAGTCTATGCGGAGGCCGGCGGAGAATCCTATTTGGGCAAGGTAGGCGTGGCAGCTTCTGTACTGAACCGGGTGAAATCGCCCTCCTACCCAGGTGATATCGTAGGTGTGATCTTTCAGCGCGTGGCTGGGTATGTCCAGTATAGCCCAGTTGCTGACGGCAGGCTCTACTTGTATCCGGGGCCCTTTGATCCGGCATCGGAAAAAAAGGCATACCTTGAATGTGTTGATGCTGTGAAGGAAGCCCTAGAGGGAGCTGATCCCACAGATGGGGCTGTAGGTTTCTACAATTACCATACGGTATCTTACAACAACTGGGTGCGAAAGCAGCCGACTACGGTGGATATTGGTAACCACAGGTTTTACAGGGAAAGATCCTAGAGTCTACCGGGCAAAGAGCATACCGAACATGCCACCAATACTGCCAGCAATGATAGTGATGAGTGCCTTCGACCAACGAATATGGCCGATGAATCCCTCTAGACCAAAAAGCAAGTAACTTAGGATCAGAAACAACACTCCAACAAGTGCACCGTGGAGCCATCCTTTAGCCTTGATGCGGCGGGCTGCTTGGCAACCACCAATGGCTGTGGCAAGGATTCCTAGATAAAAAAGCCATTTCGTGGGAAGAACCGTTATGTTCGTGATCAACAGGTAGGTAGCAGCAATCAGTGAGAACACGGTGGCTGATACGAGACTTATCAATGTTCCCTTGAAGATAGCGCCCATGCTGAAGGTTGCTTTCCCATTGAGGTTGCTTTCCATCGGTTTATCCCCCCTAATCAAAGGTATGCGGTGGGGGAATTAATCATTCATGGTGGGTCAAAGGCAAGGGGGGGAAAGTCTATTAATCGAAATGAGAAAGCCAATGCAAGACGCACTGGCTTTCTCATGAACTTACTCTTTCTTTCCCTCTTCGATGACTTTCTGAGTAACTTCGTGGGGAACTTGTTCGTAGGCAACAAACTCTGTGGTAAAATCGCCCCGTCCTTGGGTCATCGAACGAAGATCTACAGCGTACTTGAACATCTCAGACATGGGTACATGAGCTTTGATCAACTGAAGTCCATTGCTAAGGGGTTCCATTCCGAGGATTCGACCTCGGCGTTTGTTCATATCACCCATGATATCACCCATGTACTCTTCCGGTACCCGGATCTGGGCTAAGACTACCGGCTCAAGTAATATGGGGTTGGCAGCCATGAAACACTTCTTGAATGCCATGGAAGCAGCGATCTTAAACGCCATCTCCGATGAATCAACACTATGGTAAGAACCATCTAGCAGGGTTGCCCGAATACCCACCACAGGGTATCCGGCGACAACGCCCTGTTCCATGGTTTCAATGATGCCCTTTTCAACTGCTGGAACATACTGTTTTGGAACTGCGCCACCGAAGATCTTGTTGACAAACTCGAAGTCCTGGCTATCAGTAAGGGGCTCAATCTCTAGGACTACATGACCATACTGGCCCCTTCCGCCAGACTGCTTCTTGTGTTTGCCTTCAGCTTGATTCTTACCGAGGATTGCCTCCCGGTATGGAACCTTAGGATCTGTCAATTCGACCTCGACACCGAACTTATCCTTCAGCCGGCTAGCAATGATCTCCAGGTGCAGATCGCCCATGCCGTAAACAAGGGTTTGCTTTGTCTCTGCACTTCTTTCGATCCGGAATGTGGGATCTTCTTCAGTTAGCCGAGAAAGACCAACGCCAATCTTCTCTTCGTCGGCCCTACTCTTTGGAGCAACGGCAACGGCGTATACTGGTTGTGGAAACTCAATAGGTTCAAAAACTACTTGGTTGTCCTTTGCGCAGAGGGTATCTCCAGTGGTGGTTACCTGTAGTTTGGCCACGGCTCCAATATCCCCTGCTGTTACTTCATCAACGGGAAGCTGTTCTTTGCCCCGAACCACATAAATCTGGGATAGACGCTCATCTTTGTCCTTTGTACTGTTGTAAATTGTAGAGTCGGATTTTACAGTCCCGGAATAAACTCTAAAGAGACTAAGCCTGCCTACATAGGGGTCAGCCATGGTCTTAAACACTTGCGCAGCAAGGGGTTCAGTGGGGCTGGCTTTTAACTGGACGGTCTCGTCGCTATTTACTTTCTTAGCAGAGGGTAAGTTGCTGTTGGCTGGTGATGGCATACAGTGTAGGCAATAATTCAGAAACAGGTCCAGTCCCACAAGTTTTGCACCAGAGACACAGACCACTGGAATAACGTCTCCGTTGGCCGTTCCGATGCCAAGACATGTGCCAAACTCTTGCTCTGTAAGTGGTTCACCTTCAAGGTACTTCATCATGACGTCTTCGTCAGCAA
Organism: Limnochordia bacterium; assembly: GCA_023230925.1. Classification (NCBI taxonomy): domain Bacteria; kingdom Bacillati; phylum Bacillota; class Limnochordia; species Limnochordia bacterium. Next base: position 15,046 of record JALNWK010000016.1, on the reverse strand, counting down.
CAGCCACAGCTTCCATCAATTCCTCCCGGTAGCTGGCAAGCTCGTCTGCCAACTCTGCGGGGACGGGAATCTCCTCGGCTTTTCCATTGACATATTTGAAAGCTTTCTCTGTGACGATATCCACAACACCAGAAAAAGTCTCAGCGGCGCCAATAGGAAGCGTGACTGGCGTAACTTTGTTCCCAAACTCAGCTCTTAGGTCAGCAAGCACCTTGGTAAAATCAGCATTCTCCCGGTCCATCTTATTGATTAAGATCATCCTGGGCGTGCCGTAGGTGTCTGCGTAATCCCAGGACTTTTGGGTACCAACTTCTACCCCCGATGACGCACAGACCACAATGACGGCGCCGTCAGCTACCCGTAAGGACCCGCGGACTTCCCCGACAAAGTCAAAGAACCCTGGGGTATCAATAATGTTAATCTTATGGTTATCCCATTCACAAAAAGCTACCGCCGAGCTAATACTAATCTGCCTTCGAACCTCTTGAGGATCGTAATCAAAGACTGAGTTTCCATCATCCACCTTACCAAGGCGACTTGTCTGACCAGTGAAATACAGTAGGGCATCTCCCAGCGTTGTTTTGCCAGTTCCCCCGTGGCCGATTAAGGCAATGTTTCGCAGTTTCTCGGTAGTGAAGTTTTTCAACTAACAATCTCCTCCCTATACTAGGTGATAAAGCCAATACGCTAGAAAAATAGACACGCTGGGCCAACGGGAGCAAAGCTCTTCGGCAGTGGGCCCTTATATGCAGCAGACTGCACGCAAAATAGCACTAATTCAACATACATACAAAGTATTATACCATAAAGACCTATCTGAATCTATAACGGCAATCTGTGCCCTAAGCGGTCTTGAGTTGGGCCATGACCTCCTGCATATCCTGCCACACCGGTCGCTTCAGATGTGGGTTACGTAACAAAGCGGCGGGATGAAAGGTGGGCATGAGCCTGATTCCCTCTAATTGATACCACTGTCCTCGCTGTTGGGTGATCTTAAAATCCGGTTTGATCAAGGCCTTAGAGGCATGGGCTCCAAGACAAACGATTACCCGGGGGGAAATAATGCGCAGCTGGGCGCGTAGGTATGGATAACAGGCTGCCACTTCCTCTTGAACCGGTGTCCTGTTGTTGGGTGGCCTACATTTGTTGATGTTTGTAATATAGACCTCATCCCGTTCATAACCCATAGCGGCAATGATTTTCGTAAGAAGCTGGCCTGCTCGACCAACGAAGGGACGCCCTAATTCATCCTCTACCGCCCCAGGCGCTTCGCCGACAAACATCAGCCTACTGTGGGGATTACCTTCTCCAAAAACCGCGCCTCTGCATCCTTGGCGCAGCCCGCATTTCCTGCAGCCTTCGACTACACGCCGCAGATCTTGGAGAGTATCAATGTGATCTACTTCTTCATTTGGTAAATCGTACAATGGTAAGTTACCTCCAAGGTATTGCTAGTTTAACTTTCATGATTATATTCTACAGGCCTTACTCAAAGGTGGCCTTCTCAATCCAGAGTATCCTGCGGCTATGGTCCCAGACAGCGGTGAGTCCAAAGACCTTGGTTAAGCAAGATAAGGGAACATAGGTCTGGTTATTGTAAGTAATCACTGGACCGTCTAGTGCAATCGACTCTTGGCCGAGGAAGACCTGCCACACTCCTTCATAGAGGGTTAAAAAGTGATGCCAATAGGGAATCTTCGCAATCTTGCCAGGTTGGATATAGCTATAGTCGATGCCGATTAAATCGCCCATATCGGGTAACGATATGTAAATTGTATCATAGGCTATGAGGGCAGGGAATCGGGCCGTATAGGGCTCGGCGTTAAGAAATATCGTATGGTAGTTAACGGGACGTCTCTTCCATAGTTGCACTAGGTTGTCAGTGGAAGTAACCAAGGTATCGGTTCCGGCAACTAGGACATTGCGAATGGTAGAGTCAGTATTTCGATTGGTCCACAGGGGCAACAAATTCTTTCCGGAGGCTTTCATCAGGACTGGATTGCGATCATCGGAGTAGCCGACAATTGTGAACTGTCCTAGTCCTAAATTGCAGGGAGAAAAACCGGTCAAACTCAAATGCTCACCGAAATAGTGGTTCTCCAATTGGAATCGTTGATCTTTGTAACGGTAACTTTGAATGATTTTCTCCTTGGTTCCGATTACAAGTTGCGGGGTCTTCTCCACGGGTAGGATGCTCACATGATTGATGTTGCCCCAAGTATAGTTGTCCCAGATCCCATGAAATGAACCGTCATCGTAGGTAAGTACCTGTAGATGATTTCCCTTGGCAAGGACCACTTCTGCTTGGGCAGTATGACCTAAGTCCCCCACTGCCATAAGTTCAGGTTGAAAGGGCAGACTGGTTTCGGTTACGGAACGAAAACCTTTTCCGTCCCAGGTAAACAAGAGCAAACGGGCATCCTCGGTGACGATCAAAAGATCATCGCCGTAAAGGCCCGTGAGATTTGTCACACAGATAAAGGAGACGCTTGACCACAGATAACCTGTTCTAGACACCTGCACCAGACGCCCCTGCTGTAGTCTAAGGTAATAAGCTGCTCCTGCGGCACTACTACCCACAATCAACGCAGGATAGCCGTCAATGTTTCCCGTAGCTAGGGCCGTTGGAGATGAAGGAAACGTGAAGGATGCTAAGGGCTGAAGGGTGTCATCAAGTACCTCTACTCCATCGCCAGTGGCCACAACAACTTCTAGCTTGCCATCCCCCGTAAGATCGCCGACGGTGATCAAGTTAAGCTCTGGATAATATTTCTCTTGCTCTAATACAAAGACGGGACCGCTGCTTTGGATTTCTAGATTGGCATTGCAGGTAGCAGTAACAAAAGATAAGGCTACTGTTACTGCAACAAATAGCTTGACTATCCGCGGCATACGGCCCCTCCTTTCATTGTTCCCATTTCGGATTACTTAACATGTTTTAGTGCGCCGTTTTTCTCAAGGATTGTCAGTACTAAGAATGCAACCAAGGCACCTAATAGACCAGTGACTAATTGGGGAAAGGTCATGGCCTTAACCAGTGGTGGTTTAGCTGTGGCACCAAAAAGTTGTAGCAGGTACCTTACTGAGAGAGCAAGCCAGGCGAACTTTGCTACTACTGACACCACATATGCCCCGATTTCATTGGATTTCCGTAGAAGTCCATATACTAAGGCGAGAATCGCATTGCCTATGGCGATAAAAGGAACCATTGGTGGAAACCCCATAATGCCGAAGAAGAAGGCAATAATTGGGGTAAAGGCCCCGACGATGACTCCACCGGCAGTGCCGACAACTGCGGTGCTCAAAAACAGCATGGCATTAACCGCCGGTCCAGCCGCGAATTGAGAAAAACGCAACACATATTGAAATACGACGGTCATAGCAAGCAGAATACCGGTAAGGACTAGTCTATTTAACTTTTTGTTCAAGATACCGCCCCCTGTGATGTAAAACATCCTCAGGGGCATTATACCACTTACGGCAATGGAAGTTCAACCCATGTTTTGGACAAGTCCTCACCGGCATTTTACGGACAGGTTAGCGCTTTAATCCATACTTAACTACTGGGGCCAGCAAACCTACAATAAGCCCCGAAATGATGAGGTTAGGTAGGATGTAAATCGCATTATAACCCAGGGAGTAAATCAGAACCGGTGTTCCTTCGGGTGCGTAGGAACCAAAGAAAATCATTCCCGATATGACATGAACAATGTAGCGGGCGGCAGATCCTACGGTAATGCCCAACCAGGGTTTTTCCTTGAAAAAACCGGCCAGGCCAACTAGCGCGAAGGCCAAGGGGTATTCCAAAAGGACTTGCACGGGATGAACAATGTAAGGATCGATGAGCAGCTGCAATAATCCATAGATTCCTCCGGCAAGAAGCCCAACAGGGCCACCGCGACGCAAAGCGATGATAAAAATCGGTACCATCTCCAAAGAGATGGAACCCCCTTGGGGCATCCTAAACAGTCGGATGAAGCCCAATACGGTAGCAAGGGCAACCATAATGGCTACCTCCACGAGTAGTACAACGTTGTGTGTTGTCTCTTTTCTCACTTGAAACTCTTCCTTTCTTAGCGGTGCTTCCTTGGGTTTGTGCTAGTAGTTTGCCCAAGACACCCCCTTTTGTGGATGTGGTACTGCAAAAGCAGTGTTTCCGGTTACCCTGGGGACCTTTGTTTTCTCGCGATTCGCTTTTGGGCAGATACCGCCTATAATGCATGGGGCGGTCGATCAAAAAAGCGCGTTCTTCATAGGAAAGAGAACGCGCTTTGACTCAATTCAGATCCGCTTTCCTACGCAGGTATTATCCTTACAGGTTCCGGGGTCAGGAACAAGTCCACTCTCAGCGACATACAGCGCTCCCCCAGCGGGCAAAACCATATTCACTTTTGTTGCAGCACTTAGTCTTCTTCGACACTCTGGTAGTAATTCCTGCAGGAATTGCTGGTGAAAGTCTCAGCGCGTCAAACTAGCAGGATCCCAATGGGCGAGGTAATAGCGCCTGAGAACCTATTCCAATTACTCTAGTGCAGATAGAACAATGGCGTTATTGCCCGAAGCCTTCAATGTGGCCTGTACCTTTGGTATAATTAACCCGTGAAATAATACTTAGAAGGTGGGAGAATATGCAGGCGAAGGTTTTGTTCAGCTCTGTAAAGTACGACCAGTATGATGCTAGTGCCACTCTACCTGCGAAGTTCGAACGGATGCTTGACCATCTTGAACTGGGTATCGTCAAGAACAAGTGGACCGCGATAAAAATGCATGTAGGGCGTGGTATTGGTTACTCAACCATTCATCCACTGTTTGTGAAAATCCTGGTGGATAAGCTGAAGGCTGCGGGGGGCAAGGTGTTCATTACGGACCAAGTGGTAAGTGACGCGCGGGTCCGGGGCTATACCGAGGAGTATCTGGGGGTTCCGATTGTTCCCACATGTGGCCTCATGGGGAAGTATTACTACGAGAGATTCGTCGATTTTAAAGATTTTCGCAATGTTGACGTAGCAGGACATATCCATGATGCGGAAGTAATGATAAACCTATCCCACGTCAAAGGACATGGGGCGTGTGGATATGGTGGTGCCTGCAAGAATATCGCGATGGGCTGTGTCACTGACCGAACTAGACGTCAGATTCATGGCTTGGAGGGTGGCCTCGACTGGAATGAAGCATTATGCATCCATTGCGAGGCTTGTATTGATAACTGCAATCACAATGCTAACAGTTTTGAAGACGGAAAATACAAGGTGTTTTTCCACCACTGTACCTTTTGCCAACACTGTGTAAAGGTGTGCCCCACTTCTGCTATTACCATGACAGATAATCGCTATGAGGACTTCCAGACGGGGATGGCACTATGTACTAGTGAAGTGCTGAAGACCTTTGCACCTGGCCATGTGCTATACATCAATTTCCTTACGGATATAACGGCCCTTTGTGACTGCTGGGGTTTGACCACACCTTCATTGGTTCCTGATATCGGGATCATAGCCTCTCGGGATATTGTGGCAATTGAGCGGGCTTCACTGGATGCAATCAAGGTGGAAGATCTGCTGTCTGATGGAGTGCTTCAAGGCCAGGAACTCGGCACCCAGGGTCACCTCTTTGAGCGGGTGCATGGGAAAGATCCCTTCGTTCAGCTGGTGCAACTAGAGAAACTAGGTCTGGGGAGTCAACAATATTCCATTGAGGAAATAGCTTAGTGAAAGGATATTAGGAAACGGGTTATGGGCCCGTTTCCTACGTTGCTCGTTTCTTAGCTCCTATGGACCAAGCCGACATGATGGCAATGAGCCAAAAGAAGATTTGGTAGGGGTTTTCTCTTAGTGAGTTGACGAAGAGGTCTGATACAGAAGTCAAGATGGCTCCCGACTGCCACTGACGTAGGCTGAGCCAATTGCTAAAGGTAAGGACAGCAATTGTGCTAACGACGCTTACAAACTGCAGTAAGGCACCCTTTTTCCAGCGGGTACCATAGAGTAACCCGTATCCAACGACTGCACCGACCAATCCTGAACCGAGACCATAAAGAACGAAATTGCCAACACCAAAGCGGCGTCTTGATAGACGTTCCAGCCCGACCAAAAAACCGTACCAGATCAGGGAGGCAATCACTAATGTACCAATGATTAGCAGTATGGCCCGCAAGTACTTGTTCATTGTTTTCACAAGACTCCTCCTTTTCCCTGGCCCCTTTTATGGATAGATTCTGTTGTGCAGGACCTAGGGGTACTGACTTACCCTGAAGTTCCTTCAGGGGTTTCTTCTAGAACTATAGGTACTGAATTAAGGACGTCCTCGATTGTGTCTTTGTCCGATCTTCCTCGCAATTGACTTTCTGATTTCAAAATGATTCGGTGGGCCAAAACAGCCACGGCTAAGCGCTTAACATCATCGGGTGTGACAAAGTCCCGGCCCTGTAATGCGGCGAGGGCGCAACTTGCCTTAAACAAGGCGAGTGAACCCCGCGGGCTTGCACCTAGAGCAATATCCCGATGCTGCCTAGTTGCCCTCACTATGCTGACAATGTACTGGCGTACCGACTCTTCTACGTAGATTTCCCTAGTTGCCTGTTGCATTTTGCGGATTGTGTCGCCGTCGGTAACGGGCCCTAGATTCTCAATGGGATGCTGTTTCTGTAGCCTGATTAAGACTTGGTTCTCCTCTGCCTCCGTTGGGTACCCTAACTCAAGTCTGAGAAAAAAGCGATCCAATTGTGCCTCGGGCAGTGGAAATGTGCCTTCGTATTCAATGGGATTTTGGGTAGCAACTACAAGAAATGGTCGGGGTAATTGATGGGTTTTACCGTCTACGGTAACCGTGCGTTCTTCCATAGCCTCTAGTAGACTAGACTGTGTTCTTGGTGTGGCCCGGTTTACCTCATCTGCAAGAAGGATCTGTGACATTACTGGTCCTGGACGAAATTCAAAGTCATTGGTCTTTTGATTGAAGATGGACACTCCCGTAATATCTGAGGGAAGTAGATCCGGGGTGAACTGGATCCTGCTGAACTTGCACCCTAGGCTAGCGGCAAGAGACCGGGCCAACATGGTCTTACCTACTCCGGGGACGTCTTCGACTAGTATATGGCCTTCACAGAGCAAGGCCACGAGGAGTAATTCGATTGCTTCAGTTTTTCCAACGATAACCTGGGCAATATTGTCCGTGATCTGCTTAGCCCAGGTTTCTACATTAACGGGGATACTAATAGATGACAATGGCAATTCGCTCCCTATATGCAATAAGCCGTGATTGATAGTGACTTCCTTCTACCAATATATTACGTGGCCCGAGAGCAATTTCCTGCTGCAATTGTCAATTATTCGATGGGGATATCACAATTTGCTGATAGTGTCGGACATTATTCCTAACCTGTTTGGCGCCATAGAGGGCTTGGTCGGCCTGTTCTAGTAGCTCTTGCTGGGTCGTGGCCGGATCCGGATAGGTGGAAACACCAACAGAGATAGAAATGAGTGGTGTTGTGGGTAGAAAGTGTCGGTCTACTGCAGCCTTAAGCCTTTGCATCACTGCCAAGGCCTGCTCGGCAGCGGTTGCAGGTAGAATAATGACGAATTCATCCCCGCCAAAACGAGCAACAAGATCCGAGCGACGAATGCTGCGTTTGAGAAACTGTGCGAATTTGTGCAAAAATGTATCGGCTTGTAGATGTCCGTAGGTATCGTTATACTTCTTAAATTGGTCAATATCAATAATGGCCAAGGAGCACGGCTTACGAAAACGTTTGGAGGTAGCAAGGACACGGTCTAGTTCCTGATAGAGCATGTTTCGGTTATAAATTTCGGTGACCGGGTCAATGAGAGCTAACTTGCTGGTATTACGGGAGTACAACGTGAACAGTGCCGTCTCAACTAGGAGCAAAGCAGTAAGACGCAAGGCGCCCGGTTCTTCGGTCTTGAGGATGTTCTGATAGAATAGTATGTCGTAAATCACGGTTAGTGCAATCAGTATCGAACCAATGTAAAGAAATGTAACTGAATGCCCTTCCTTGCATATAACTTTTATTGTGGCATATAGGAAATAGACAATTGCTGAAACGATCACCAGTTGGAAGGCAAGTAATGCTTTTGTGTAGATAACTGCCGGTGTAAGCAATGTAAAGATGGAGAATGCCGTGCTGGTTATCAAGTAGCCTTTGGTGATGTGCGGAGGGCTGAGCTTTGTGGAGGCAGCTTGGGTAAAAGCGGCAAACACAGGTACAGCCAGATACATTGCCAGGTATTCAATTTTCAGTAGCCATTCCCAGGAAATGCCGGGAAGGATCCTTTGAATAAGTATCTCATCGAGGAACAGGGTTCTACCCCCTAGTAAGAGGCTAAAGATCGCAAAATAGAGTGATTCCCGCTGATTTCTATTAAACAGGTACAATCCTAAGTGAACTATGCTGATAAAAAACACACCCCCAAGCAGGAACATATTCCACAGCTGTCTGCGTTCCCTCCCTCGGGTGATGGTCGCACAATTACCTAAGGTGATCGGCTGCCACATGCCGCCTCTGCGGTGATGAAAGTTAGAGATCTGCACGAGGATCTCGGTGGTTTCGCCCAGAGAGACGAAATGCACAGTCAATGGAGCGTACTCTGGGACCATGTTCGCCTTCCGGTCAGCAACAACTCCGTTTTCGGCTATGAGCTCCCCGTTGATCCACATCTTGTATGCAGTCCCCATATAGGGTATGTGTAAAGCCATGATCCTGTCGGCTCCAGGGGCGATGACGTGCAGACGAAAGGTGGCATAGCCCTCTCCCGGAAGGCGGTCCCCGTCGACAACATATCCGTTCCATTGGCGGGGCAGCTCCATGTATCCGGTCAGTTCGGGGGAAGAAGAAGCAAAATCCGCAGGGGCAAGTAGCTGTTTCCAGTAGAACTCCCATTGCCCCCGTAGGGCTATGGAACCTTGTTGGCTGAAATCCCATGAAGGTAGTTCAAGGATACCTTGGGAAGCTCTCGGTTGGGCAAAAAGGGGGTCAGGGTGGCTAGGAAAGATCACTCCAAGAAGTATTAATGTGTAGATTAGGTAGCGCTTCATTGCTTATCAGGTCTACGCCCTTGTCCCCTTCTATGCCGATCCAAACATTCGTTCAAGCAAGACCGAAGCCCCGTTAGTGATCAAGTTTTTTAGATACAAGAACAAAGTAATCATAGTTTGATGCGGACACGCCCGCTGGAATCGGATTATCTCACTGACATGTTTAATAGTTCCATATACGAAGCTATTCTTCCTGCTTTCACGGCTACTGCCACAGAAACATCGCTTAGCTACTCATCTTTTACCGATGCGACTGCACCGTAACAAAACAGTCTGAAAATCTCATCGGCAGCCTTCTGAGGAGGCTCGGTGTTTCGGTTGATGGCCCATTCCAGTAGGGTTGTGCGCAGTATCCCCCTAAGGGCAGCGGAGAGAATACCAGTATCACATCTCCATCTGATCTCATCTTCCGCGGCGTGCTCCATGATTTCCTCCACCAGCAATATGGAATCCCCCACTAACTGATCATCATTTGGTATGTACTCAGCTAGTAGTCCCAATTGGCCGTAGAGCAGAATGACAAATTCCCGGTATTCATGGCAGAACTCAAAGCAAGCTGTGATTGCCCTACGTATTCTATCAAGGGTATTCGTGCCTTGTAGGGTGGTTGCCTGGATTTTCTCGTTCAAATCATTCATGCGGGTGGTGATCAGGCAGTTGAGGATTTCCTCCTTGCTTCGAAAGTAAAGATATACCGTACCCTTCCCCACGCCAGCCTTTTCTGCGATTTCTTCCACAGTGGAATAGTGGAATCCCTTCTGGGCGAAGACGCTTTGGGCTGCGTCCAAAATGCGGTACCATTTTTCTTTTTGGAGATCGTTAATCAATTTCTATTGCCCCCTAGGAACGGCTCTAAAAGGCAAGTACACTTAAGAGCCACTCAGGATCTAGCCCCATTGCTGTTCCTAGTTTCACCTTAGCTATCTCGTGATCATAATAGGCTTGTTTCAGAGCATTTTCCTCGCTCAGTACCAGTGTTTCCAGACGCTTTTCCTCTAGCGGTGTCAAGGCACTGTATGCCTTTGTCGCCAAAGAGTCTTCATACAATGCTTGGGCCTGGTGTAGTTGAGAAGAGACAGTCTGAATTCTATTATGCGCTTGTAAAAGGTCGTTGTAGCTAGCTGAAACTTCAAGCTCGATTAATTGGGCGATTAGTTCATAGTTAGCCTTTGCCTTTTCCTTTTCCTGCTGGGCCTTTTCCACACCTTTTCTTACCAGTCCTGAGTCGAAGATGTTCAAATTGATCTTGAAGGCAATGTTCCAGTTGTCTTCAGTGGGTTGGATCTCTTCCATGCCCGCATTCATGAGCCGGTTGATCTGTTCTCGATTGGGCTGCCATTCAAAATCTGGTCCAAAGAGTTCTTCCCAGGATTCCTCAATTTTGCTCCATTCGTCGTCGGTCAATTCCCTAGGCTCTAGGGGGGGCAGATTTGTATCCCATTTGGATAGTGCTGTTATAAAGCGGCCGCTGGAATCAATGCTGGATGTTACCTGCTGCTTTTGCTCTCCCCACTGGTATGACGCCGCTAGGTTCGCCGTGGGTCTGCTTTGCGCTTTGGCGTTGAGCAGATCCTGTTCCTTAGCGGATATTGCGATTTTGGCAAGATTGATCTCAGGACGGTGCTTCAATGCTGCTTCAATAGCTCGATCTAATGTCCATTGCCACGGAGACGGATCTTTTGCAGCTTCGATGGATATCCCAGGTGACTTGATGTCCGCTAGTGTCAGACCGGGTTTTCCAATGAGACTGGTGAACTGCCGCAGCGCCAGATCCAACGCATGTTCGGCGGCGGTTACCCCAGCCTGACATTCGAGATACTCGGTTTTAGCCAGCAGGACGTCTCGTTCTGTGGCTGTTTTTGCTTTTCGTTTGTCTTCGGCTACCTGTACTGCCGTCTTTGCATTACTTAAGGCCTGTTGCGTAAGGACTAAGGCATCCTTGGCCCGGAAGACATTGTAGTATGATTGCACAACATCGACGATGAGGTTGCTTTGGGTTAACCTCAACTGCCACAGGGCTCCTTCTTTACCCAGTTGGGCTTGCGTACTTTGTGCCTTTGTGGCAGGTGAAGGAAAAAGGCTGCGGCTGATGGCTACAGTGCCTATATAGGTGTTTACTTGTTCCGGTACAGATTCCTCATTGTTTACCTTATATGGTAACTGCACCAGCTTAGAAGCTTTTTCTGCAGCCACATCAGCATTGGCATCAACCCGCCAACCAAGACCTGCTTCGATTTGCTCAATCACTGTGGTCATCTGGGCAACATCTGCATTCTTCTCTTTGATGCTCGGGTGGTTTGTGAGCACAAGATCAATGGCATCCCCTAAGCAAAGGGGATGCTCACTGGCCTGAGCAATTTGTACGATGGTGCACAGTAAGACAATCAAGCACAGATTCGTTGTTTTTCTTCTCATTATTGGCACAGGGTTACGGTAATGTAACCTGCTTCCTCCCCTCTTTTGTAACGCATGTGGCTTAAGTAGACTAGTGCTCCTTTTCCTGGTCAGTGAGGGTCTTAAGCGGATATGCTGCTGCCTTTTGGTACTTCAGAACACCAAGGTCGTAATCATAAAGAGCATGACGGGCGTTAATCGTTGCCTGTAGTAGACCTACTTCACTGGCGAGGACCTGATCATGGGTGGCCATGTTTGCTTCCAGGAGTCTTTGGGCGATGCGTTGGTTTTCCTTTGCTTCCTTGACGCTTTCTTGTTCTGCCTCCAACTTCCGCTGAGCTGTCTGTAGATTGATATAGTTTTGACGCAGCTCTAGGGTGATTCCATATCGTAGCTGCTTGGCCATGTTTTCGGTGGTTCTTAGGGCCACGGTTGCCCTTCGTAGGGCTAGTTCAGGGGTGTAGTCATTAGTAAAGGCTTCGATTTGGGTTTGGGCAGCCAGGATACCTGCGTTTACCTGGATAACCTCGACACGATTGTTCAGGGCAAAGTCCAAATCCCGTTCCAGATTAGGCAAATATGCTTCAAATTCCGTGGTAGGCAAAGCCCCAGGGAGATACACGGCATCCAACGATACACCCAGTGTTTGACGGAATTTGAGTAAAGCCAGTTGGTAACCTCCCTCTGCTTCGGCGAGATTGGCTTTCGACTTTGCCACGGCCCCGACGCTGTTGATTACTTCACTTTGGGTTCCCGTTCCGGCCGCGAACTTACTTTTGGCAACGGTTAGTTGTCGTTCGCTAAGCTCTAGGGCTTTCGTAGTCAGCTCAACCATATCCTGCGCCTTAAGGACAGTGTAATAGTCTTGTTTTACTTCCATAGCTACTTCAAACTCAGTCATCAACAGTTTTCGTCGCGCGATGTCGTAATTATACTCGGCCTGGATCAGATTGGCCGGGTTCGGTTTTACCAGATTCTCTGCTCGGGCCTGATCCAACGCTAACCTTGCATCGTCCAGCTCCAGTTGGGCAGCGATTAATGAAAGACTGTTTTCCAAGGCGACGGCTGTTGCTTTCTCCAGGGTAACATGCTCTTCTTTGGCGAAACCCAGGGATGAACCCAGCAAAAAGATCAAAGTGGCAGATATGACTAAGATACGTTTGTTCATGAGTGGACCTCCTTGCTAATTGTTTCCTTGTTTCTAGTGGGGAAAAGTCCCACTAGATTATGAACGAAATCGTCCATGATCGTATACATTGTTGGAATCAGGAAGAGTGTTAACAGGGTCGACACAGTAAGTCCCCCGATTGCTACAATCGCCATGGGTGACTCCAATTCGCCCCCGGCACCGGTTTTTACTGCCAAGGGCAGAAGCCCAAGGACCGTAGTTAACGTAGTCATAAGAATCGGACGTAACCTTGTTTTCCCTGCTAGGATTACAGCAGCCTCCCTTGTATGCCCCTCTTGGCGCAACTGGTTGATATAGTCGATCAAGACAATCCCGTTGTTGACTACGATACCCGCCAGCAAGATTACACCGATCATTGACGATATGTTGATCGTTTTTCCTGTTAAGAACAGGGCCCATGCCACCCCTACAAAGGCAAAGGGAATGCTTAAGAGGATAACCAAAGGCTGCCATAGTGATTCAAATTGGGAGGCAATAATCATGTATACCAGGCATACTGCCAAAACCAAGGATTTCGCCAGATCCCCAAGGGCCTCATTCATCCATTGGGTGTCTCCGCCAAAGACTACGTCTATTTCGTTGGGTAACTCCAGTTCGGCGATAATCTTCTCTGCCTCGGCGACAATGTTGCTAAGACTGCGATTGGCAACTTGAGCCTGTACGGAAATCTGTCTACTTTGATCCTGACGATCAATCCTATCGACGCTTTCAACCATGTTCATGTCTGCAACTTCCTTAAGTAAGACTGTGGTACCCAAAGGTGTGGAAATGGGAACATCCCCAATTGCCCCGAGCCCCAATTCAGGCTGATCTTCCAGCTTCACCAGGACATCGATTTCCCTTCCATCGGACCGGTAGCGGGTTGCAACTTGACCATGGATTGCTGTTCGGATCGAGGCCGCAATCTGATAGATCGATAGGCCATAGGTAGAAGCTTTATCCCGCTTTACCTGTACCTGGGCCTCAATTCGTGGCTCCTCAATACTGGTCCTGATGTCCCTTAGACCTCGAATCTCTTGCAAGTGCTCGGCAAGGACTAAGGCATAATCCTCCAACTGATCGAGATCATCTCCCTGGAGATTCACCTTGAAGGGAGTCTCCCCGATTCCCATATCCCCAAAGACCGGCACCCCGGCAACCGTAATCTCAGCTTGGGGATAGTCCTTGGCAATCAAGCGGATATCTTCCATAGCCATGGCTGTGGTGATCTTTCGTTTGTCATGGGGAACCAGCTGTGCTGATATCTTTGCATTGTCTCCCCCAACGTTGGAGCCAACCTGGGCGAATACAGTGGTGATGTACTCAAGGTTCATAAGATCCCTCTCTAATTCCATCACAACCAGATTAGTCTCCTCTAGGGTGGTACCTTTGGGCATTTGTATTTGAAGCAGGACTGTCCCCTCATCCATCTGAGGCAAGAATTCCCGGCCAATGGTTCGAAAGACGCCAAGACTCACCAAAAGAAGGACAACCGCGACACTAACTACCATCCAGCGTCTCTTCAGTAGACGCTCCAGGGATCTTGCATATTTCTCAGAGCCTACCTTAATTACCCGGGGTAGAAAACCTGTAATAGTTGACCAGAAACCTCCAGCTTTGTCTGTGTGTGGTGTTGCTCTTAGGAGCCGTGAGGCCAACATGGGAACTAAGGTTAACGACACTAATAGTGATGAGGCCAAGGAGAAGGTGATCGTTAGGGACAAGTCGGTGAAGATCTCAGAGGCAATTCCCTTAATAAATACCACAGGCAAAAAGACAGCCAAAGTTGTCAGGGTTGATGCGGTAATTGCCATGGATACTTGCTCTGTTCCCTTGACTGCAGCGACCCTTGGGGTACTATCTTCACTGACGTGACGGTAGATATTTTCAATGACTACAATGGCATTATCCACTAGCATACCGATTCCCAGGGCCAACCCCCCTAAGGACATTAAGTTTAAGGTCATGTTATTAAAGTAGATAAGGGTAAATGTCGCAATAATGGATATGGGGATTGCCACAGAAATGATCAAGGTGGTACCGATGTTCCTTAAGAAAAGCAATAACACCAATACCGCCAAAATGCCTCCAACCACTGCATTGGAGGTAACGGTATCTACGGACATTTCTATGAATACCGAGTTATCCGTGACGATGGATAGCTGGCATTGGCCAGCATACATATCCTGTAAGGAGGCGACGGCTTCCTGCACCTTGCGAGCGACATCCACTGTGTTTGCCCGAGCTTCCTTATTAATGAGCAGACTGACGTTTTCTCGTCCGTTGACCCGGGATAGTTCTTTAACCTGCTTGAACCCGAATCAGGCAAGCCTCCGAAACAGAAGGTATTTTCCAGTTTGTTGACTGCCCCAAATGAGGTATACCGTCAAAGTAAATGGGAGATGATGGCAGTATCCCGGTGATTAATGTGAATTT
>JALNWK010000015.1 GCA_023230925.1 Limnochordia bacterium | reverse complement strand
CTGATCATATTCTTCTGCTATGCGAAAATGCCGTATTCATGGGATCGTCTTGGGGTAAACACATTTTTGCCCCAAGAGCAAATCCCGTTACAATGCCTACTTCCAAACATCGCAAATAGCTCGGATCCGAAAGAGGAATTGGGACTATAGAAAGAGAAAGTAAGCGATTAATTACTAAGTCTTAATATGTCATACCCCGGTAGGGGCAGCATATAATTAGACATCCCGAGGGAGGTTTTATGATGCGGATGAAAAAGATTTCTGATGCTGTTGTACGGCGGCTACCGCTATACATGCGGGTTTTAGATGAATATAGTAAGACTGTGGATACCCCGCTGATCTCCTCCCAGGAACTTGGGGATCGCGCCGGGGTAAGCCCGTCTTTAGTGAGGAAGGATCTTGCTTGGTTTGGTGAGTTCGGGAAACAAGGAGTTGGCTACGATGTAGAGTTTCTCCGGAATCGGCTGCAAGTGATCCTAAACTTGGATCGTGAGGTTGCCGTTGCCTTGGTAGGGGTTGGTAGCTTAGGCCTTGCTTTAACCCGTTATGTTCACCGACGTTACAACGATGAGGATCATTTCAATTTGCATGTTGTTGCCCTATTCGACAATGATCCCAACAAAATCGGGGCCAATGTAGATGGTATTGTTATCGATTCCTTGGACAAAATACCAGAGAGGGTTCGCAGACATGATATTCGGATGGGGTTAATCACCGTACCTGCCCCAAGTGCCCAAGCAGTAGCAGATCTGCTGGTTGCCGCAGGGATCAAGGCGATCCTCAACTTCGCACCGATTAAGGTCACTGTACCAGAGGATGTTCATGTAACCAGTACCGACCTAAGTTTGGAGATGCAACGCTTGGCCTATTATTCTAGTCAGTAACGGTAGCGAACAGATTGTCGGAAGGGGGGAAACCAAGAGGGTGCGGCCTGATCCCAATCTTGGTGGTATTGTTTGAAAGATGGTTCTCTAGATGATCGGTGGCGGAGGGTAGCCTTAAGCACCAGTGGAAACAGAAGCGATGATGTGCACCGACTGTTTTCTAACATAGTCAATGAGTACGACTTCCTAAACAGGCTCTTGACCTTTGGTTTCGATGGCTATCTCCGCCGTCAAGCCGTAATTGCCGCAGGAATTCAAAAGGGCTCTATTGTTGTTGATGCCGGTACCGGTACCGGGGAACTGGCTCTTAGGGCTGTCAGACATGTTGGCAGCGAAGGGATGGTCTATGGAGTTGACTTTTGTGCACCAATGCTTGATCTGGCTCGAGAGAAGGCAAGACAACGGAGAGTGGAACGCCAAGTACACTTTGCAGTAGAAGACGTGCGCACCTTTTCCTTTCCTGACGGATTTGCTGAACGCGTCTTGATGGGTTTTGCCCTGCGCAATGTTCCCGAGATTGAGACTGTCCTAGGTGAGGTCCGTCGTATCCTCAAGCCCCGAGGCCGCTTTGTTTGTCTGGAGGTATTCCAGCCAGAGGGAAGCTTGCTTTCACCTTTCGTTCGTTTCTACTTACACCAGATTGTCCCTCGGGTGGCTGGTTTGTTTGCTCCTGGGGGTGAATATACCTATCTACCCAATTCACTCACCTCATTTCCCAGCATCAATACTCTCCTAGGGATGTTTGAAAAGGTTGGATTCGGCCCACCCTTTGCCCAGGTATTCCTCGGAGGCACCTTTGGTATTCTATGTGCAGAGGTCACAGACTAATGCCCCTGACTTGCAATTAAGCAGCCACATGATATATTAGACATTAGGAAATCCAATCTTGTTCGGACCGCTACTTCATATGGGTATTTCTGTGATTAAGTGTAACACCTCAGGAAATCCTTGCTTGGGTTGAACGTCTGTAGATAAAGTTGAGGGGATCTAGACTCAAAAACAGTCAATCTCTCCAGGCAAATGTGCTACAAAGGAGGGTACGCCTTGGTTAGAAAAAGGGCAGCCGGTTACCTTTGTTTTCGTCCACAGCAATGTCTGATCAATAGACATACGGGATACGACTGCGCTGCCTGTGCAGATTCATGTCCTACAGGAGCAATTAGCTTAAAGCATGGCATTAACATTGCTACCGACAAATGTACCGGTTGTGGCGTATGTGTTAATACTTGTCCGACTGAAGTATTTCATTTAGCTGATGTGTCCTATGAACAGTGGCTGAACGATGCATTAAAAAAGACAAAGGACCAATCCAAGCTGCGGATTGTTTGTGAACGGGCTACATCAACAGCTACTGATCTGGTTGTTCCCTGTATAGGATGGCTGAATGAATGTCTTTTGGTTGCATTGGGGATCTTGCACCCTGCAGGCTATCTTGAGATTGACACCAGTCCCTGCCGCACCTGTAGACAAAACAAAAACGTCAAAATAGTGAAAAAGAACATACAGTGTGCTCGGCAGATCCTCAAAGGTGTACGTAAGCCATTTAAGATTAGACTCTGTGATAAGTCCAACACACCAACGATCCCCAGGGTCCGGCGGCAGTTTAAGGGCTTTGCCCGCAAACTAAAGGGAAAACTCCAGATCCTACGCCAGGACGATAGGCAATCGGTGGTAGAAAAACGGGATATTCTGGCTAGAGCCCTGTCTGAGACGAAGATTGTTAGTCGTGTTTCGCTATCCTGGCACAACTATGGTAATATTAAATTGCTGAGTGAATACTGTAATGGATGTGGCTTCTGTGCGCGTATCTGTCCTACCCATGCCCTTAATCTAATAACTGCAAAGAAGGAAGTCTCTCTACAATTTGATGTGTATAGGTGTATCAACTGTGGGTTGTGCACCGAGCTATGTCCTGAGGAGGTCATTAAGCTTAGAGCCGGTAACACAGGGCAGTTCAGGCATGCAAGTCCCAAGACCTTAGCTAGATTTCGTATGGCTAACTGCATCTACTGTGATCGGTCAATTACGGTACCCATCAACTGTGAGGCGGTGTGTCCAACATGCGCACGGCACCGGGAATTGGCTGAAGGCTACTTAATCTAGGAACATAGACACTACACGTCCATTGATAACGCACTTATATATTGTTAAAAGTTGAAGGAAGCCATCTCCAGTATAAACCAGAGATAGCTTCCAGCATTGAATCCCAATACAAGTAGACCACCGATATCAACAAACACGGATGTATAACAACTCAGAGTAATAACCACTTGAAGAGGCTCGGCACTTATACAATTGACAATACCGTCCTTCATGGACTATCCTGTTATTAAGAGAACCAACTGGATTGTTCGGCATACCGCGTCGACCTCCAGTAGCGCGAAAACCCCGGGGGATCGACGCGCTTTACAGATTCACACAGAAACCTGGATTTCCGCAGTACGATGGGAGTAATGCTAAATTGGTCGATCTGCTACTGCATAGACACACGCGTACTCGCAACAAGGAAATCCCAGTGTAACAAGGGTTTTGGATCTTCCTATGAGGGATGGAAACGTCTCAACGGGCTTGAGTACCTCATGACCACAGATGGTTTTGGATCTTCCTATGAGGGATGGAAACATGCCTCTCCTACATGAGGAATTTGATGGGTCTTTGTTTTGGATCTTCCTATGAGGGATGGAAACCCCCATATCTGATAGTGCTGATAATGCGCTTTGCCGTTTTGGATCTTCCTATGAGGGATGGAAACCTCCACAGTTGCACTTTAGTATGGGATCACTCTATTAGTTTTGGATCTTCCTATGAGGGATGGAAACACGGGGTTCGATCTTGAAATCAAACCTCTTCGGCGGTTTTGGATCTTCCTATGAGGGATGGAAACTCCTGAACTCTTATGGTATGGCAGCAGACCAAGCAGGTTTTGGATCTTCCTATGAGGGATGGAAACTTCCTCTGTGGAGACCCGAGCATAGAGGGCAGTAATGTTTTGGATCTTCCTATGAGGGATGGAAACCAAGCACGGACAGCATAGCAAGTGCGACGATAGACGTTTTGGATCTTCCTATGAGGGATGGAAACTTTCCATCTGTTTAGCGAAAGCTGTTTCCGTCGCACCGTTTTGGATCTTCCTATGAGGGATGGAAACTTCAGTGCCTCATTCAAATAGAATCGGAGTTTTGGGAGTTTTGGATCTTCCTATGAGGGATGGAAACCGAATTGGGCACGAACAATAGCGATCGAGAATGATGGTTTTGGATCTTCCTATGAGGGATGGAAACTTCTCAATATAGCCCAGGTCATCAGCTAGCTTCGTGGTTTTGGATCTTCCTATGAGGGATGGAAACTGCTGTAGGTCACCCCATGACGCAACGGGGGAGCCGTTTTGGATCTTCCTATGAGGGATGGAAACAGTATGCAAGGGATTTAATGAAGCAAGGGAAGCTACGTTTTGGATCTTCCTATGAGGGATGGAAACATTAATTTGTATAATCTTCCCCCGTCCTCATCATCGTTTTGGATCTTCCTATGAGGGATGGAAACCCATGCATCGAGGTGGGGCAAACGTTGGGCTGTCTTGTTTTGGATCTTCCTATGAGGGATGGAAACGTGGCAACATTGAGGCTATTTCTACGCTGTTCCCTGTTTTGGATCTTCCTATGAGGGATGGAAACCTTCAACACCTTAATAAGCTTTTTGCCAAGGGGAAGTTTTGGATCTTCCTATGAGGGATGGAAACATATCAAGGGTTCTAATGCCTTAAGGGAAGCCACGTTTTGGATCTTCCTATGAGGGATGGAAACGGCGATGGGAAATGCAGTGACAAGGCAAGACGCAAAGTTTTGGATCTTCCTATGAGGGATGGAAACGACAAGGCCAGGTCGAGGGACCGCATCGACCCGGCGGCGTTTTGGATCTTCCTATGAGGGATGGAAACGATGAAAGCCACAAGATCAAGAATCGAACTACGAAACGTTTTGGATCTTCCTATGAGGGATGGAAACGTCAAGCAACGCCACCACATCACAGTCATCGTACGGGTTTTGGATCTTCCTATGAGGGATGGAAACGTTTCTCGCTGCACTAGGATCGGATTGGTGAACCGTTTTGGATCTTCCTATGAGGGATGGAAACTACCTCCACTCCTCCTCCGCGAGGACGGCCTGGAGTTTTGGATCTTCCTATGAGGGATGGAAACTTCCACGGGACAGGTGCGGATAATGGCGACAAAGCAGTTTTGGATCTTCCTATGAGGGATGGAAACCCAAATGGCACGGTGGTGTTCTGGGGCCCGATGGTAGTTTTGGATCTTCCTATGAGGGATGGAAACGTATTCCCACCGGCCCAGTGTTTCGAACACAAATAATGTTTTGGATCTTCCTATGAGGGATGGAAACGTAGCCCTGTACACGTTAATCTTCTTGGTGTCTCCTGTTTTGGATCTTCCTATGAGGGATGGAAACACAAATGGTCCGGTGGTGTTCTGGGGCCCGATGGTGTTTTGGATCTTCCTATGAGGGATGGAAACTTAATGCGGAGTTGGCAAAGGTTAGCGCCACCTTCGAGTTTTGGATCTTCCTATGAGGGATGGAAACTGCTTTATTCAGTCCTAATATGTCAATTTCCGCCACGTTTTGGATCTTCCTATGAGGGATGGAAACATGTAAGGGGGTGCGTAACGTGTGAAAGAGGTTAGGTGTTTTGGATCTTCCTATGAGGGATGGAAACCCGGGTCACTCGTAAGCGTCATAAAGGCGGTCCAGGTTTTGGATCTTCCTATGAGGGATGGAAACTCGAGAAGACGTACCCGGTCCACTGTACCGACTGGATGTTTTGGATCTTCCTATGAGGGATGGAAACCCCTTGTGCGATAGATCAGCGTTCCGTCGAGGGCTATGTTTTGGATCTTCCTATGAGGGATGGAAACATCCCTAGGCTCGAAAATCAGTTGACTGAAAAAATCCTTTATAGTATACTCAAACGTGGGAGAGAGATAGATTACTCGTGTTGTGGCTTTTCTTTGTGAATGTGTTCACAAGCACAAAGAACGCTTTCCTCTATTTCTGTTGAATACAACATAGGCGAGCTGGCTACGGGTGACATGCAGGACAGCTCAGTTTTTTGAAAGTCAAAAATCCTGTTAATGGTGGGAGATGAAGGGGAGGAATCTTGGTGAGTACTACTCAGTGTCAATGCGGTGGGGTGACCACCGATCCGCGGATTACGGAGATCCTAAGCAAGTATCCCAGCAAAGAGTCGGCGAATCTGATCCCGATGCTACAAGAGGTTCAAGAAAAGTATGGGTACTTGCCGCGAAAAGCCCTCGTGGCGGCAGCAAAGCACACAGGGCTATCAACGGCTGAGGTTTATGGTGTTGCGACCTTTTACAATCAGTTTCGATTTAAGCCGCTAGGTAAGTACACAATCAGTGTTTGCTGTGGTACCGCATGTCATGTGCGTGGGGCTGCTGAAATCTTGCAGACTCTGGAATCAGAATTGGATATACATCCTGGAGAAACCACGGAGGATGGATTATTTACGCTCGAAACAGTAGCCTGTCTGGGTGCATGCAGTATGGCGCCTGTTGTGATGGTCAACGGAGAATTCCATGGCAAGCTGACGCCAAAATCTGTACTGAAGATGCTCAATCTGTACAGGAAAAAGGGGTAGAAAGATGCGCACACTAATGTCTAAATGCTGTGATCGTTGTACACACTCAAAGGAGAACCCTTGTCGAGATTTTATACGCTGCCGTTTGGAGGGGCCTTTATGCCACGATGATGCGGACTGTAAAGCGAAAAGAGTGGAAATAAAGGCGGTTCTTGATGGATTGGCCTTGATTCGACCGGTTGTGACTGTTGGTATGGGTACTTGCGGTTTGGCATCAGGTGCGGATAAGGTTTGGGCTAAACTCCATGAGTTGACCGAAGCGTCAGGTCTTGATGTAGAGTTTAAGCAGGTCGGTTGTATTGGCTTATGTCATCGAGAGGTCATTGTTGATATTCAAAAACCAAATCGCCCCCGAGTTTCCTTTGGGTCGGTAACCGAGGACAAAGTCAAACACCTAGTTGAGTATCTTGAAAACGATGTGATTCCTACAGAGATGGTCATTGGCCGTTTTCCCTACATGGGCGAGGAACAGGAAGGCTTGAAGGAGTACGAGCTTCCCCTGATTTATGACTTGCCCGTTTTAAAGAAGCAAAAACGGGTGGCTTTGGCTAATTGTGGACTAATCAACCCTGATTCGCTGGACGAATATGTCAATCGTGGTGGGTTTGTGGCGTTATCTAAGGCCTTAGGAGAGATGAGTCCGGCAGATGTGATTGGGACAGTAACCGCATCGGGATTACGGGGTCGTGGAGGTGGCGGTTTTCCTACGGGGCGCAAATGGGGCTTTGCCGCGGCGGAGACTGCAGACAAAAAGTACCTGGTTTGTAATGCAGACGAAGGCGATCCTGGGGCCTTTATGGACCGGAGTCTGTTAGAAGGTGATCCATATCGTGTGTTGGAAGGCATCCTGATTGGTGCCTATGCCATGGGCGCTTCAGAAGGATACATCTATGTACGGGCTGAGTATCCCTTGGCGATTCAGAAACTGAAGAACTCGCTAGCGCGCATGGAAGAACTAGCACTAATCGGAGATAACATCCTAGGCAGTGGCTTTAACTTCCATCTGAAAATCAAGACAGGTGCCGGGGCTTTTGTTTGTGGCGAGGAGACAGCCCTGCTGGCTTCAATCGAAGGTAAAAGGGGTATGCCCAGACCGCGACCACCTTATCCTGCAAGCAAAGGGCTTTGGGGTAAGCCTACCTGCATTAACAACGTGGAGACCTTTGCCAATGTGCCGACGATTCTGTCCAAAGGTGCTGATTGGTTTGCTAGTATTGGAACTGAGAAAAGCAAGGGAACTAAGGTCTTTGCATTAACAGGGAAAATTAATAATACTGGCTTAATCGAAGTACCTATGGGCACCAGTATTCGAGAGATTGTCTTTGATATCGGTGGGGGAATTATTAACGGTGGAGAGTACAAGGCGGTCCAGATCGGTGGTCCTTCGGGAGGGTGTTTGCCCAAGGAGCTCTTGGATACCCCGGTGGATTATGAGTCTCTTATTAAGGCCGGTGCGATGATGGGTTCCGGTGGACTGGTGGTTGTAGATCATCATACTTGCATGGTGGATTTTGCCCGTTTCTTCATCAGTTTTACCTGTAATGAATCCTGCGGCAAGTGTATTCCCTGCAGAGAAGGAACAGCACGGATGAAAGAGACCATGGACCGTATCGTATCAGCTCGGGCCGATGAGACCGAGGATGATACACTACTCCGCTTCCAAAGTGTAGTGGAATTAGAAAAACTAGCCGAGACCATCAAGGATACGGCTGCTTGTGGTCTAGGTCAGACTGCTCCTAATCCAGTATTGTCAACCCTACGTTATTTCCGGGATGAGTACGATGCCCACGTTTTTGAGCGGAGATGTCCTGCTGGTCAGTGTCGTAGCTTGCTTACCTATACTATCGAAGCGGATAAGTGTAGGGGATGTGGCCTCTGTGCCAAACGGTGTCCGCAAAATGCCATCGTAGGGGAGAAGGGGCATGCACACGTTATTGTAGAGGATAAATGTATTCGGTGTGGGGCTTGTATCCAGTTTTGTCCCTTTGAGGCAATTAAGTCTAGCTAGGCGGCTAGGATGGGAGAGGTTAGAAAATGGATATGGTTAAACTGCAAATAAATGGGGAACAAGTGGAGGTACCCGCAGGTACCACCATTTTAGAGGCAGCTAGGACATTGGACATAGATATCCCTACGCTTTGTCATATGGAGGAACTAGCACCCTCGGGAAGCTGTCGGATTTGCTGTGTTGAAGTCAAAGGCATGCGGGGGCTGGTGCCTTCCTGTGCCTATCCGGTTTCAGAGGGAATGGAAGTTTCCACCCACGCTCCTCGGGTGCAACAGGCACGCCGCCATATCATCGAGTTGCTTTTGGCTAATCACCCCGATGACTGTCTATACTGTCCTAAGAACGGCAAGTGTCAGCTGCAGGAACTAGCAGGTCAGTATGGCATTACGGAGCGGAAATTCGTCGGACGAAAACGCCATTACCATATGGATAGAACTAGCCCAAGTATCGAACGGGATCCGGACAAATGTATCCTATGCGGCCGTTGTGTGCGGGTATGCAAAGAGATTCAAACCGTCGGAGCTATTGATTTTGCTGGGCGGGGATTTGATACCATTGTTCTACCAGCTTTTGCCGATGATCTGCATAATACCTCCTGTGTAAACTGTGGTCAGTGTACCTTGGTCTGTCCCACGGGTGCCTTAAGGGAGAAGCGCTCCATTGACCAAGTTGAAGCTGCCCTGAGGAATTTGACTAAACACGTGGTAGTACAGGTGGCGCCGGCAGTACGGGTTGCCCTTGGTGAGGAATTCGGATTTCCCTATGGGACCAACGTATCAGGACAGATGGTCACAGCTTTGCGGAAGCTAGGATTTGATGCGATATTCGATACTCAGTTCAGCGCGGACCTAACCATTATGGAAGAAGGAACAGAATTAATTGAGCGGCTCCAGTCCGGAGAGAACCTGCCCCTTCTTACTTCATGTAGCCCCGGCTGGATCAAGTATATTGAACACTTCTATCCGGATTACCTACCGAATCTGTCAACGTGCAAATCTCCTCAGCAGATGCAAGGGGCTGTAATTAAGACTTACTACGCCAAACACAAATTAATTGATCCTAAGGATATTTATGTTGTATCTGTAATGCCTTGTACAGCGAAGAAGTTCGAGGCTAATCGTCCTGAGATGGAGGGTACAGCTGGTCGAGACGTGGATGCTGTGCTGACGACCCGGGAGCTTGCTCTAATGATTAAACAAGCCGGGATTGATTTTGCTAAGTTGCCCTTAGGTGAATTCGATGATCCTTTGGGTACTTCAACAGGAGCTGGAGCCCTCTTTGGGACAACCGGCGGTGTAGCCGAGGCAGCCCTGCGCACAGTGTACTATCTGGTGGAAGGAAAGCTGCCCGAAAACCTGGAGTTTACACCGGTACGTGGTTTGGAGAACTTCAAGGAAGTGGAATTGACCATTGGTGGACAGACTATCCGATGTGCCGTAGTCCATGGACTTGGAGCGGCAAAGTATCTAATGGAAGAGGCTTTGCCGAATAAACAGTATCATTTCGCTGAGATTATGGCTTGTCCAGGTGGATGTATGGCAGGCGGTGGTCAACCGGTCTCCTTCGGGAAGGGTCTTGAGGCCCGCAAACTTCGTCAAGAGGCAGTCTATGCTTTGGACCGAAATGCGAAGTTGCGGTTTTCCCATGAGAACCCGGCGGTCTTAGAGTTATATGAGAAGTATCTAGAGAAACCAGGTAGCGATAAGTCCCATGAGCTTTTGCATACTCACTACTGCAAGCGGGGGATCTGCTAGAGAAACAGAATAGTCTAAGGATATGTATCTTTTCTGGGAGAGAACCGTGAACACTAGGATTGAACTAGCAGGAGAATCCTTTTGAATGGGGAACATAACATGGGGATCTCACAGAAAGATGCGCACTTGGTCAGGTGAGAGTAAGATGACGGGGAACGAGAACCTTTAGGTTTTCTTCCAACAAATCAAGACTGATAGGGTGAGAAAGCATGGCTCAACGTATTCTTGTGGTAGATGATGATCGGGAGTTTCTGGATACTAGCGCAGGTATTCTAGAGAATGCAGGATACGAAGTAGTAACAGCTACCTCGGGGAAGGAAGCGCGACAGATAGCGGAGGAACAGACCTTTGATTTATTCATCATCGATGTGATGATGGAGTATGCTGACTCTGGATTTGTCCTGTGCCACGAGTTGAAAAACAGCAAATGTAAGGATGTACCGATCATGATCGTGACAGTATTAGGCCGAGATAAAGGGATCCATTTCAACTTGGAAAATGAGCAGGAACGAAAATGGATCAAGGCTGATGCTTACGTGGAAAAGCCGATCAATGCGGAAGAGTTATTGAGGATGGCTGGTTCTTTGCTGAAAAACTAAGGCCATGATTTTGCTATGGTCCTTGCACAAAATGGATGAACATAGGCCGATCTGTGCCCATCACGACGGTGAATAGATCGGCCTGTCTTTGACAGAATGACTTCCTTATGTCGAACTGTCCAGAAAGTCTAGTGCGTAGAAGGCCTTTTTAGTAGTCGTATGCCTATGCCATTGAGTGTCACCGCATAATGCTTGCTTCGTGTAATGCCACTCCAAAGGCCAAGTTTACTTTGTTTCCTAGTACCCTCAGCAGGAGGAACATAACAACGGCTACTGCAAGGGTTACGTTCTGCTTCACCACCCGGACTGTTTTTTTGGGCATGGGTGATTGCCTTGGGAATCCTCAGTAGGCTATTGCCCATGAGCACTAGAACAGCGGCTTCCATCGCTGCCCTAGTAGCCGGGGTACCCATGGCGATGCTCACATCAGCGGTTGTAAGTGCCGGAGCATCATTAATGCCATCACCAACCATGGCGACTCGGGTTCCATTAGCCTGCACAGTCCGCAGAACGTTTACCTTTTCATCGGGCATCAGCCCGGCGTGGATCTCTTCTTCGCGTATTCCCACAGCATCGTCGATATATATGGCTGCCCGTTCGTTATCCCCGGTGAGCATAAATATGGGATCAATACCTCCACTACGCAAGGCTGCTATTGACTCCCAAGCGTCCGGTCGAGGCTCGTCAGCTATTCCGATTAGGCCGATGACTTCGGTTCCCATGGCGACCAAAGTAACCGTTTCACCCTTAGATTCACGGAACGCGAGTAGTTCTTTTCGATCCGGACTTAGCATGACTCCCAGCTCCGCCATGAGGGTTTCGTTGCCCACCGCTGCTTGCAGCTGTCCCCGGTTGAAGGAAAATACGCCTTGACCTGGTCTTAGGTCCCAGTCTGTTGCCGGAAGGGGCTCAACTTCATCCGCCTGTGCCTTGGCCATCATCGCTGTTGCCAAATGGTGCTCGAACCGAAGCTCAGCTGAAGCAGCCGCGGCCATAACCATGGACTGTGTTGCACCTTCGAGGCCTCTACGGTCACCACCCGGTCTCCGTGGACATTGCTCACACCATCCTTTGGTATGTGTTGGAATGGGTGGAGTGCCCATTCCAACTATTAAGGTTACTAAAGCTCGGGGAAAAACCGGGCGATTTCCTCTTGGGCGGTCTTTGGACTGTCTGAGGCGTGGATAACATTATCGCTAAGAACTAAACCGAAGTCTCCGCGAATGGTCCCGGGGAGCGCTTCCGCTGGATCTGTGGCCCCAACCATTTTTCGGACGATGCTGATCACTCTTGGTCCTTGCAAAACAGCGAAAACCACAGGACCTGCGGTAATCGCCTCCAGCAGTTCGCCGAAAAACGGCTTGTCTCGATGGTGGGCATAGTGGGCAGTGGCCTCATCCTCGGTAATTAAATGCATCTGCAGATGCTTAATCACAATACCCCGTCGTTCAAAGCGGGATAAAATTTCCCCTACCAACCCCCGTTTAACAGCTTCTGGTTTGATAAAAATCAGTGTTGTCTCTTGGGCGGACATAGCCTTCATCCTTTCCTTCTAGAATAGACCAGTGATGGTTCCGTCTGGGAAAATGTCTACGTTTTCTGCAGCGGGTTTCTTTGGCAATCCCGGCATAGTCAAAACTTGGCCTGTAATGGGCACCAGAAAGCCTGCTCCTAGGGAGGGCCTTAGGTCCCTTACGGTTAAGGTGAAATTTCTGGGTGCGCCCTTTAACGCTGGGTTATCGCTTAAGGAATGCTGGGTTTTAGCAACACACAGGGGCAACTTATCATAGCCAAGCTCTGTGTAGCGAGCCACTGCTGCCTCAGCCTGGTCCGTATAGGTTACTTGGTCTGCACCGTAGATCTCTTTAGCGATGATCTCCATCTTCATCTTAATGGGCTGGTCCCAATCGTATAATGGTCGAAAATCAGCGGTTTCGTACTCTAGGGCATCCAATACTGCTTCAGCCAGTTCAATTCCTCCGGCACCACCCTTGGCCACGACCTGGGATCGGGCCACACGAACGCTCTTCTTCTGGCAATAGTCCATGACTAGCTCCAATTCTTCGTTCGTATCTGTCGGAAACTGGTTGAGGGCAACTACAACGGGAAGGCCAAATCGAGTTAGGTTATCAATATGTTTATCTAGATTGGCCAGCCCGGTTTCTAAGGCACTAAGATCTGTTTGAGCCGCGGCTTCCAAGGGCATCCCACCATGCATATTCAAGGCCCGTACTGAGGCTACTAATACTGCAACATCGGGGGTAAGCCCTGAGTAGCCGTGCACAATATCAAAGAACTTCTCTGCACCCAAATCCGCAGCAAAGCCCCCTTCGGTGACTACATAATCGGCCAGTTTTAATGCCGTCCTTGTCGCGATAACGCTGTTATTCCCATGGGCAATATTAGCAAATGGACCGCCATGGACAAAGGCTGGCTGTCCTTCAAGGGTTTGGACGAGGTTTGGTTTTAAGGCATCCTTCAAGAGGGTTGCCATGGCCCCGACGCACTTAAGATCCCGGGCATACACCGGTGTATTGTCGTAGGTAAATCCAACCAAGATCCTGCCCATGCGCTCCTTTAGATCCTCTAGGTCCGAGGCTAAGCAAAGAATAGCCATAATCTCCGAAGCAACGGTGATGTCAAAGCGGCCGGGCATGGTGACTCCATCCTTTTCGCCGCCAAGGCCTACAATAATGTTGCGCAGCTGGCGATCATTCATGTCCATAACCCGGGGCCAGATCACTTTCTTGGGATTGATGGCAAGGTCATTGCCCTGGTAAATATGGTTTTCCAGGACCGCGGACAGAAGGTTATGAGCGGTACCGATAGCATGGAGATCGCCGGTGAAATGCAGGTTAATATCCTCCATGGGAATAACCTGGCTGTATCCGCCACCAGCAGCACCACCTTTTATTCCAAAAGTCGGGCCTAAGGAGGGCTCCCGCAGACAAACCGCAACGTTTTTTCCTAGTTTGCCTAATCCCTGGGTCAGCCCGATCGCGGTACAGGTCTTACCTTCCCCGGCTGGTGTTGCGGTAATTGCCGTAGTATAGATGAGTTTTCCGTTAGGTTTATCTTTCAGTCTCTGATAGACATTCAGGCTAACCTTTGCTTTGTAATGGCCAAAGGGCTCAAACTCATCACTGGAAATGTTCAACTGCTCTGTTATCTGTTTTATGGGCAATAATCTAGCCTGTTGCGCAATCTCGATATCCGTTAGCATTTGGGTCTCTCCCTTTACTTACATTTTGAACGACGGTTGTAGTGTTGGCAAGGATGTCCTCGGGTATCCGGTATCCGTGTAAGCACCTATAACTCAGCCAAAAGGTACCGTCGGAGGATAATTTCGGTAGCATCCGGGTGGATTCCTTCCCTAATATTGTAACCGGGGCAAGGATTAATCATATTTGTAGCGAATAGTATTGGTACAAGGATATAAGGCACCGGCGGACGCAGATAGTCTGGAGTGAGGCTAGATACAGGAGGATAAGGATTACAGGAATCCGAAGAAAGCAGCCTTGTTTTCTGCGATCTGCACCGGGGTGGGGCAAATTTACAACGGTGATGTCTCCAAGGGAATTGGGCTGCTGATTCTGTATGCTATCTCTTGGTGGTCTGTAAGCATGACTATTGGATTTGTGACTACTCCGATTCTGTGGCTGTTTGGCATCTACGATGCATACCATACAGCTGTGGGGATCAATGCCGCCAAAGAATCTGCAATGAAACGTAAGCAATATGATGAACAAAGGCAGAGTGGTGAAACGGTACTAGACAGGAAGTCAAAGTATCTTTAAAAACTGTACCGACGGTGCCGGAGGTCTGCGGAATAGGGACTTGTGATGTACTTGGGAGGTAGTGTTTGTGGAGGAATGTTTTCCCCATCCGGTTTATCGATGGGAAAACCAATTGCATACACAAAAGGAGCCAGGGGTAAGTATTGTCATTCCTACATATAATCGGCGACATACTTTACAGCTGGTCTTGAAGTCGCTAAATGATCAGACTACTAATGTACCCTTTGAAGTGATCATTGTCGATGATGGCTCATTAGATGGTACAACCCGTATGATCAAGGACTTTCCTGCAAATTACCCAATTGTTCTATATCGGGTCCATCGTAAACGGACAACCTACCCAAGGAATCCGGGTCCCTTACGCAATCTCGGTATATTAAAGAGTCGTTCCCCCCTGATTATCTTTTTGGATAGTGATATGGTTTGTTCCCCTGGTTTTGTCCAGGCTCATTTTGATGCCCATACCGGGGAGAAACTAGTGGTGACCGGTGTATTTATTCATACCTTAGATCATCGCTATCCTATTGAGGAGAACCGCAAGCTTCTAGACTTCTCCCGGGCCTTTCTTGCTACGGGCAATGCTTCAGTGGAGCGGAAATGGTTGCTTAAGGCAGGCCTTTTTGATCCTAGGTTTACTGAGTATGGCTGGGAGGACCTTGAATTAGGGGCCCGTTTGCGCAAGCTGGGCCTCAAAGGTGAGAAGGAAGGACGGGCCATTACCTATCACCTTACCACGGAACTAACTCCGGATAAACTACCAGGACGGATTGAGAAGGAGAAGGCTCGGGCCCGGATGGCGGTGCTCTACTACCAGAAACACCCCAATACCAGTACTGCGTTGGCCACGATGAATATGCCCCTATGTTTTATTCTGGCCAAACTGTTATTTATCGGGAATTGGCCGAGCCGACCAACAACCGGCAGACTGATCGATTGGCTTCATCGCAGAGGCATGCTAGTAATCCGCAATTTCTTCTGTGAAATCGTCGCAGTCCATAGTTATATGAACGAGCTGTGGACGATCACCCGGAAAACGAAGAAAGGTTGATGTATAATCTCCCGTAAGTCTGTCGACAATGGTCGATAGGAGGGGAGAGGTATGCCTAGTTTTGGACGGTTGTATTTGTATACTGGGTGTGGATTTCTCGGATTGATTCTTCTGGTTTTGCTCATCGCGGTGACCCGAGGATTACTACATCCATTCAGCTTGGTCCTACCGTTGTTTATGTTCTTAAGTATCATTGGGTATCTTGGTTCCATGCTGCAAAGACTGATCCTTTTGGTAGGACGGGATCCGCTCACGGGAATTGCAAATCGCAGGTTCATTGAATCCTTTATTGAGCTACCGAAGTATCATCGCTGCTATTTCAGCCTCATCTTACTTGATCTAGACAACTTTAAAGTCTGCAACGATGTTAATGGCCATCAACATGGAGATATAATACTTCAAGAAGTGGCCGAGATCATCCAAGAAAGTATTCGTTCCCAAGATGTAGCGGCGCGCCTAGGGGGCGATGAATTTGCCATTCTGCTTCCAAGGACAAGTTCCCAGCAGGCCTATCAAGTGGCGGAACGGATCCGCAGACAGATTGAGGATGAGAGTGGGGCAAAGGGCCCTAAGCTAACCGCAAGCATGGGCGTGGCCGGGATGCACGCTGTGGGGGACAACTGGTATCCGCGGCTTTTTGCAAGGGCAGATCGGGCTTTGTACCAGGCCAAGAAACAGAAAAACCGGGTGGCGATTTATCCACCCGGTGCCTGTGCTAGCCTCTGATTTCCTCAATCTGAAAGATAGGAGTGAAGTTATATCCCTTTTCTAAGAGGAGTTCATCGCCGCCCTGTCTTCGGTTGACGATGACGATCACTTTGGCTACCGTACATCCTGCATCCTCAACGGTTTTAATAGCACTTAGAACCGAACCGCCCTTAGTTAAAACATCAT
This sequence comes from Limnochordia bacterium, assembly GCA_023230925.1. Classification (NCBI taxonomy): domain Bacteria; kingdom Bacillati; phylum Bacillota; class Limnochordia; species Limnochordia bacterium. The sequence continues at coordinate 45,011 of JALNWK010000015.1, read as the reverse complement.
CAACGATGAGGACCTGAGCACCCTTTTGCAGTGGCCCTTCAATCAAGGAGCCAGTACCATGATCTTTAGCTTGTTTGCGCACAATGAATCCGTCAATAGGGTGTGGGGTCTCGTATGAAAGAGCTGTTACAGCTCCAATGATGGGATCTGCCCCCAGGGTCAGACCACCCACCGCGTCGATCCTGGTGTCCTTAACCATGTCCAAGATGATTTTGCCAATTAGCCATCCTGCCGGAGATAGGGTAACCTTTCGACAATCGATATAATAGTCGCTCATTTGGCCGGAAGCTAAGCGAAACTGTCCCTCGCGATAAGCCTTGGTTTTGATTTCATGGAGTAGTTCCTGCCGCCATTGTTCCATTCCCATAGTTATCTATCCTCTTCTATATTATGAGTATCCTACCTTAAGGTAAAAAGTATACCCGGATATGCATCTTTACATCCAAATTATAGCATGATTGTACAGTGGGCAGCAATGCCGCTTTCCTTCACTGAAACGAGGGGATAGGGCTTTCACCACAGGAAAACCGCACCCCGTGGCGAAAGCATAGAGTACCTAGCCTTAAGAGGGAAGGTAGCAAGAAGGAGGGGTCTTATTGCGTATCGGAGCGCATTTATCCATAGCTAAGGGTCTAGATAAGGCGATCGACATGGCCCTTAAGATTGGTGCTAACACTTTCCAGTTCTTTACGCGAAATCCCCGGGGTGGCAGTGCACGAACCATTCCCGCCGAGGAGATCGCGCTGTTCCAACGGGAGAAGGCCAAACATGATCAAAAAGATATTGTGGGTCATTTGCCCTATACGGTTAACCTAGCTACTCCCAAGGAGGACTTGTTTGAATTTGCATGCCGAGTCCTGAAGGAGGATCTGCGTCGCTTTTCTGAGGTGGGCGTAGAATACTTGGTTACCCACCCCGGGGCCCATCTTGGGACCGGTGAGTCTGCAGGTATCAAAAGACTGGCTGCGGCTATCGATCAAGCCTTTGCAGACTACGATGGCACCACAATGCTCCTACTTGAAACCATGTCCGGTCGGGGTTCTGAGATTGGAGGGCATCTTGCGCACCTTGGGGCTGTATTGAATATGATAAAGTATCCAGAGCATGTAGGTATATGTTTAGATTCGTGCCATCTATTCGCAGCAGGATATGACCTGCGAACCAAGGAAGGGGTAGACGCCTTGGTTCATGATGTGCAGCAAACGGTGGGGTTTGATAAAGTGAGAATGATACACATTAATGATTCTGCTTACCCCTGCGGTAGCAAGCAAGATCGTCATGCAAATATTGGTCAAGGGGAAATGGGTTTAGAAGCCTTTGCCAATTTGATCAAAGCTCCAAAGATCGCCGCACTACCTTGGCTCTTGGAAACCCCCCAGGATGATTACCGAGGTTACGCCCAGGAGATTGAACTTTTGATTGGACTTAAAGAGTGAGTGCAAATGCAGGTTTTGTTAGTTTAAGGAGGAAGAGGGCCGCTTCTGATGAAATATAAAATCAGAAGAACTGGACGAGCAGGAGGTGCTTTCCGTGTCTGGCGAAATTGACTGGGGTATTATTGGGGGTCAGCTGAGTCTTGGGGTTTTACTGGGATTGGCCATTGGGTTTTTGGCGAAAAAAACGTTGAAAATACTCCTGATATTACTTGGGGTTTTGGTATTAACTGGTGTGGCCCTGGAACGGATGGATGTCATCACAATTCATTGGGGCAATATCGAGGCGTCCTATAACGCCTTCTTAGCCAGTTCCGGGGGAATTGGGGTAGTGTTGCAGCGATGGGCGGCCAACTTTGGTGGATTTATTCCTGTAGCAGGCAGCTTTGTGGTCGGATTTGCCCTCGGCCTGAAACTAGGATAGCAGGAATCCGACTACCCGGTGTCGAACAGTATTAGGTAGTTTGCTAATACTGTATGCAGGGTGGACTGACTAGTCAGTCCAGGCTTGGAGGTGGATATTTCCTTGGTTGTACTGTTTCGAATAATGAGGTACCTAAAACCAATGTGGTTGTACGTCTTGGTTGTCCTTATCTGCATGGTGGCGTCGGCTGGATTGGGGATTTTAGTACCGCGCATGACTGGTCATATTGTTGATGTGATCTCTAGTGGCTCAGGAACTGAGCAAGCTCTGATGACCGGGATTTTGCTGATTGTGGGCATCAGCGTGATCAATGCCCTTTTGGTCTTTTTAGAAAATGCCATAGCAGGGCGGATTGGTCAGGGTGTGATTTATCGGTTAAGAAACGATATGTACTCCCACATGGTAAACTTACCCTTCTCCTTTTATGACAAGGCACAGACTGGTCAACTGATGTCTCGGGTAACCTCTGATGTGGAGACACTGCGGATGTTTCTAGGTGTCGGGTTTACTAGGTTGGTCAATAACATCTTCGTGTTTACTGCGGTGCTAGTTATGCTCCTTTCTATGCACTGGCAGCTGACACTTCTTTGCATGGTCACTATTCCGCTTTTGTTTTGGACGGTGATGCGTTTTGGTAAGCTAATCAGGCCACAGTTTCGAGTTATCCAGGAGCAAATTGCTAAGCTTAATACCGTTTTGCAGGAGAATATCACGGGAATTCGAGTGGTAAAGGCCTTTGGCCGGGAAGCCACTGAGGTGGAGAAGTTTAACGAGGAGAATCAGGCGTATCTTGACTGCAACGTTAGAATGACCAAGATTACAGCCTTTCATATTCCCCTAATGAATACCATTACCGCCTTAAGTACAGCCATCTTGATCTGGTACGGTGGTAGACAGATCATCCTCGGTAGTTTAAGTATCGGGGATCTGGTGGCCTTTAATTCCCTGTTGATGATGTTAATCATGCCTGTGCGTATGCTTGGCTGGCAGTGGAATATGCTCCAGCGTTCGATCGCCGCAGGTACGAGGATTTTTGAGGTCCTGGATACATCCTCTACCATCAATGACGACCCCGATGCTCTACCCCTAAAGAACCCCCAGGGGGCTATCGAATTTGAGCAGGTTTGGTTCGGTTACGATGAAGCTGCACCGGTATTACGGGGGCTGAATCTGAAAGTAGAGCCGGGGCAAACGGTAGCACTCCTTGGTGGGACAGGTTCAGGGAAAACCACTGTCATCAATCTAGTTCCCCGCTTCTATGATCCTGACCGGGGCGTTGTTCGTTTTGACGGAACAGATATCCGGAAGATTCGTCTGGCGGATCTGCGTAGCAATATCGGAATGGTGATGCAGGAGACTTTCCTGTTTTCCACTACAATCCGAGATAATATATCTTTTGGTAGGGCAAATGCCAGTCAAAAAGAGATCAAAGAAGCGGCCAAAGCGGCCCAGATCCATGATTTTATCATGTCTTTGCCAGATGGGTATGATACCGTCGTTGGCGAACGGGGACTTAATTTATCCGGTGGGCAAAAACAACGTTTGTCAATTGCCAGGGCGCTTTTAATGGATCCGGCGGTTCTAATCCTTGATGATTCCCTATCTAGCGTGGATACTGAGACTGAATACCTGATCCAACAAGCCATCGAGAACCTGATTCAAGGAAGGACCACCTTTGTTATTGCTCAGCGGCTTTCTACGGTGAAGAATGCCGATATCATTGTGGTGCTGGATAAGGGTATTGTGGTCCAAAGAGGTACACATACAGAGCTAATCGCTCAGGAGGGGCCCTATCAGGATATTTACCGCATGCAGTTTGGCTCCATGGAAGAGGAGAATGGGGGGGGAACCGGTTATGCGCATGGGTATGCATAGACACGCCAGTATCGAAGATGAAAGAAGGCCCCTGGATCCCCAGATGTTTAAACGGTTATTCCGCTATGTGCTTCCATATAAGCATTTGCTTCTAGGGGCGACCTTAATGATGTTTGCCGGGGTAGGGATTAGCCTAGCCCAACCTTTGCTTCTGCGGGTGGCCATAGATAAGAATATCGCAGACGGGGACGTTGTTGGCCTGAGCAAAACAGCATTGCTGTACATTGGTACCTTCCTTGCCGCTTGGCTTGCCTCCTATTGGCAATCCATGTGGATGGCTCTATCCGGTCAAAGATCCCTTGCGGACTTACGAAAAGATCTGTTCACGCATTTGCAGGAGCTTTCCTTGTCCTTTTTCGATAAGCGCAAAGTCGGGGAGATCATGTCCCGGGTACTGAACGATGTGAATACCCTGAGTGAGCTGTTAAGCTCAGGCATCATCACCGTGATTAGTGATGTTGTGACACTATTCTTTATTGCGATCATCATGTTACGGATGCACACAACCTTGGCTTTGGTGACTTTTAGCATTATGCCAGTGATGCTTTTGACCGCGATTGCGTTTAGAGGAAGGATTCTGCAGGCCCATCGCCAGGTGCGGGGAAAGGCAGCTTTAGTCAACGCTAATTTGCAGGAATCAATTTCCGGGGTGAAAGTAACCCAAGCCTTTAATCGGGAACAACAAAGCATTAAGCAATTTGATGAAACGAACATGGAGAACATGCAAGCCAATGTCCGGGCCGTGGACTTGTTTGCCATGTTTATGCCCATCTTAGAACTAATTGGTATGGTTGGTACGGCCCTAGCCCTTTGGTATGGGGGTACCCAGGTGATGTCTGGAGCATTGACTGTGGGTACCTTAGCCGCCTTTTTATCATATATCGGGCGCTTCTTCGGTCCGGTAAGAAGTATTAGCCAGATCTATACTCAGCTGCAGTCAGCAGGTGCTGCTGTGGAGCGGGTTTTTGGGATTATGGATATCGAACCGGAGGTTCAAGACAGCCCAGCCTCTGTTCCGAAGGAAACGATTGAGGACCGGGTTGTTTATGAGCATGTGAGTTTCGCCTATAACCCCGAGGAGCCAGTCCTTAAAGATATTAACCTAACTATCCCTAGGGGTGAGACCATTGCCCTGGTTGGTCCTACGGGTGCGGGCAAAACAACAATGATTAACCTGCTTTGCCGTTTTTATGATCCTAGCTCAGGCAGGATTACCGTGGACGGGGTAGACCTTAGGGAGATTGAGCTTGCCTCCTGGCGCAAGCTGGTTAGTATTGTGCTTCAGGATACCTTCTTGTTCTCCGCAACAATCATGGAGAATATCCGGTACGGGAAGCCCGATGCCACAGATGAAGAAGTGCGCTGGGCCGCTGAACAAGTAGCAGCCGTTCCCTTTATTGATGAGTTAGAAGACGGGTTTCAGACGGTGTTGACCGAGCGGGGTTCGAATCTCTCCGTTGGTCAAAGACAGCTTTTGGCCTTTGCCCGGGCCTTGATTGGCCAGCCGGAAATCCTCATTTTGGATGAGGCCACATCCAGTGTGGATCTATATACAGAAGGTTTAATCCAACGGGCACTAGAAGTACTATTAAAGGACCGAACGGCTGTCATTATCGCCCATCGGTTGTCCACCATTGAAAATGCAGACCGAATTGTGGTTATCCAAGATGGACAGATAGCGGAAATGGGGAAACACAAGGAGCTTCTAGCCCAAGGTGGACTGTATCGTCAGCTGCACGACAAACAGTTTGGCACTATGGTAAGACCTGAGGGGATATGAGTGCGTACGAAAAAGGAAGAGATTCTCGAGGCAGCCTTCGTTGTTTTTAGCGAAAAGGGTTATCATCGGGCCACCGTTGATGAAATCGTGAATCTAGCCGCCACGGGAAAGGGGACAGTATACAACTATTTCTCCTGTAAGGAAGGCTTATTTCACGCGGTGATAGAGAATCAACAGGATAAGCTCTGTCGCAAGCTAGAAGGTCTAGTGGGTAGGGATACTTCCCTGCCCACTTCAATAAGCGATTTTATCAGGATCTACCTGGAGTTTCTTGTGGAGAATTCCCAGCTGTGGCGAACCATGGTGGGGGACCCTGGGGCCGGCAGGGAGAAAATCAGACGAAAGGAACTGATCCGCAGACGCTTCTTGCGTGTTGTTAGTGTTGCGGAGCAGATCCTAGAGAAGGGGCAAACCCGGGGGGATGTGCAATTTGATGACCTTAAGTTGGCTGGCCGACTATTGGTAAATATGATCCATGCTTCAGCGCTACATGGCGAACCCGATGAACCCCTTGACGAATTGACTGAGAAATTGACGCGACTATACCTATATGGAGTAAGCTCCCGGCTAACTTGACATCCTTTGCTGGCTTCTTCTTTTGCTGATTCCAACTTATTGCTTGTTTGTTATACATATGATATCATTTACTAAAACATGCGTCTGGTCTACGGCGCGCCTTCAAATTGGGGGTAGGGTAATGTCATCCATAGTTACAATTGAGGAGCGAATTGTGCGCCTGAAAAAAGAACGAAATGCGATCATCCTCGCCCATAATTACCAGCTCCCTGAAATCCAAGATATTGCAGATGTAACAGGGGATTCGTTGGAGCTTGCTCGGTTAGCAAGCCAAAACGATGCCGATGTTATCGTGTTCTGCGGAGTAGATTTCATGGCGGAAACAGCGGCTATTGTCAATCCGGATAAGACCGTTCTGCTTCCGGCTAAGGATGCGGGCTGTCCCTTGGCGGAGATGGCGGATGCCCAGTCTTTGGTGGCCAAGAAAAAAGAGTATCCCGATGCAGCGGTAGTCTGCTACGTTAATTCATCAGCAGAAGTTAAGGCCGAGAGTGATATCTGCTGTACTTCAGCTAATGCCGTTGATGTAGTTAACTCCCTTAAAGAGGACCGGGTATTATTTGTTCCCGATCAGAATCTGGCCAGCTGGGTGGCAAGACACACAGAAAAAGAGATTATTCCTTGGAATGGCTATTGTATTACACACCACAGGGTGCGGGCCGAAGAGGTCCATCGGGCTAAGGAAGCCCATCCCGATGCCGTGGTAGTCGTACATCCTGAGTGTCCGGCCGAGGTAGTGGACTTAGCGGACGAAGTAGCCAGTACGACGGGAATACTACGGTATGTCAAGAATTCCTCAGCTCAGAAGTTCATCATTGGTACTGAGATGGGACTTTTACATCGCTTGATGAAGGAGAATCCGGGGAAGGTATTCTTCATTCTAAGTCCTGGTCTTGTATGTCCTAATATGAAGAAGATCTCTAGTATACAGATGGTTTTGGATGCCTTAGAATCCAATGCCCCTCAGGTGCGTGTTGACGAGGAGATTCGACTCAAAGCGTTGGCCGCAGTGGAAAGAATGTTGGCAATTTAAGCAGAGAAGGCGAAATCCAATGGTTCAAGGGTTCCATTATACGGATTATTTGGTTATTGGCTCCGGTATCGCGGGCCTTTTTGCTGCCCTTAACCTTGCAGAACATGGCAAAGTGGTATTACTGACCAAGTGCAGCCTAGAAGACAGCAACAGTTACTTCGCCCAAGGGGGCATGGCCGCGGCTTTAGCCAAGCCTGACTCTCCCGAATTACATGAGCAAGACACTCTACGGGCTGGGGCTGGGTTGTGCGATGAGGCCGCAGTAAGGGTACTGGTTGAAGAAGGACCAAAGCGAGTCAGGGAGCTTATTGAGTGGGGTGTGGAATTTGATCGGGTGGATGGGCATATCGCCTTAACTAGAGAGGCAGCTCATAGTAGGGGGCGAATCCTCCACGCATTGGGTGATTCCACTGGGAAAGCGATCAGTGAGAGGCTGGCCCTGTTAACGAAAAGCCACTCGAGTATCGCCATCAAGGAGTATCACAATGTAGCCGAACTCTTAGTTGAAAAGGGACGTTGTCAAGGGGCTCTAGTTGTTAATCCCAATCACCAGCTGGAAGTATTCCTTGCTCGAGCTGTCATTTTGGCCTCGGGTGGTGCCGGCCGGGTTTACTCTGAAACATCCAATCCCGAAGCGGCAACTGGTGATGGTATGGCCTTGGCCTATCGGGCGGGGGCTAAGCTGAAAGATATGGAGTTTATCCAGTTTCATCCAACGGTGCTGTTAGCCACAGCCGATCACCCACGGTTTTTGGTGTCCGAAGCGGTTCGGGGCGAAGGTGCTATTCTGCGAAACATACACGGTGAACCCTTCATGAGGGAACGTCATCCTCTAGCAGATCTGGCTCCTCGAGATGTTGTGGCCCAGGCCATCTGGTGGGAAATGGAGAAGACCAAAGCGTCCCATGTGTACCTCGATGCCACAAGCCTGGGAGCGGACCAACTGCAGAGGAGGTTTCCTACCATCTGGGCTCGTTGCCAGGAACGGGGTCTTTCTATGGACAAGGATTACATTCCCGTATCGCCGGCCGCCCATTACATCATGGGTGGTGTCCAGACGGATTTGGCAGGAGCAACGTCAATTCCAGCACTTTTCGCCTGTGGTGAGGTGGCCTGTACCGGTGTCCACGGTGCCAACCGCTTGGCCAGCAATTCACTGTTGGAGACGGTAGTCTTTGGCAGAAGAGCTGCCGAGGCAGCAGTAAGTTATGGATCAAGTAATCCCCTGCCCTGCTTAAGTAATGAGTTTGCCCGCTCTCTTACAACATTGTCCGGTACACGATCCATCGACGGTGAGGTTTTAAGGACTCTAAAGGAGAGAATTCAGAAGACCCTATGGGATCTAGTGGGCATTGTCCGGTGTAACAAATCCCTGGCAAAAGCTGAAATAACCCTTGGTGACCTGACTTCCCAAGTCGAAGAAGTAACCCAAGGGGTCTGGTACAAAGAGGCCCTAGAGCTTCGAAACATATTACTGATGGGCAAGCTAATTACCAAAGCAGCCCTCACCCGGACAGAGAGTCGGGGCGCCCATTTTCGGACAGATACGCCACAGGCGCAGGATGTGTGGCGCAAGCATATTATTTTACAAAAAGGTCTAGAAGCACCGGTGTTCACCGATGTTGGGTAAGAAAGGGGATTGCCTACGTTGTTAGAAGGAGCGTTAATGTACAAGATCAAACCCTTAGTGGACAGTGCCCTACGGGAAGATATAGGAAGGGGAGACATTACCACCGAGTCGATAGTAGCTCCAGATGCGTGGGGTACCGCCATTCTATGGGCAAAGGATGATGGTGTCTTTTGCGGTGAAGTGATTCCCCAAACGGTGTTTTCCACCCTCACCCCAACGATACAAGTCAAGAATCTGGTTGTAGATGGGCAGTCCATAACCCAGGGCGATGTGATTTCACAGATCCAAGGACCGGCCTGGGCAATCTTAATGGGGGAGCGGGTTGTGCTGAATTTCATCCAGCACCTATCGGGGATCAGTAGCCAGACAGCTCGGTTGAAGGCTCTCATCGCAGATTATCCCTGTCATTTGGTGGAAACGCGCAAGACCCTTCCAGGATTGCGGCTGTTGCAGAAGTATGCGGTACGGGTTGGTGGGGGAGGAAATCATCGGTTGGGCTTGGATGATGCGGTGATGATCAAAGATAATCATATTGTAGCTGCGGGGAGCATCACCGAGGCGGTTCGGGCCGTTCGGGGAAAGGTCCCATTTACCGCCAAGATAGAAGTGGAAACAAAACAACCTGAGCAGGTCACGGAAGCACTGGCTGCCGGCGCGGATATCATCATGCTGGATAATATGTCACCGCCTCTCATGAAGGATATGGTCAAGCTAATTGATGGACGGGCGATCGTTGAGGCTTCAGGCAGTGTCAATGAACAGAACATCGTGGATATCGCGGCCACGGGGGTTGATGTGATCTCTGTGGGGGCCCTAACCCATTCAGTCTGTGCCTTAGATATTAGCCTTGATCTAAAGATTTCCAATGGTCACTAACACTCTGTTCTAGTCCCAGAAAATATTTTGTGCAGTCTAGCAGGTAAATGGTAGTCCATTGTAGAATAGGTACTTCGTAAAGGTTGTTTGCAAAGATGGGTGGGCTTAAGGATGGAAAAAACTAAGGGACAGCGAACTGAATCGGTCGGATCGCACAATCGTAAGGTAATTATGGAAGAAATTCGCCGATACGGTCCTCTAACACGCCCGGATCTGGCTAAGCGCACCGGATTAACCCGGGCAGCTGTTGGAAAGATTGTAAACGATCTTTATGAACTTGGACTGGTTATCGAGGAAGGGTTTGAGGCCTCCAGCGGTGGTAGACGGCCGGCGCTCCTGCAGGTCCGAAAGGACAGATACGTTGTCGCTGCTCACCTAAATGGCCAAGGGATGGCCGTGGCTATTGTGGGCTTGGATGCCGAGGTTAGGTCCTACAAAGAGGTCCTGTGGCAGCGAAACGGGAGTTCTGTCTTGCTTCAGGAAGTCATCGACTATCTTAAAAAGGCGATTGAAGAGGAGGGTGTGACCACTGATCAGCTTCTGGGAATTGGCCTAAGTATCCCAGGCCTGTTTGACTATACTAACAAAGAGATTCTGGTTTCCTTTGCCCTGGGCTGGGAACGGGTGCCTCTTGCGGGAATCTTAGAACATGAGTTTGGGCTGCCCGTGGTCGCCGAGAGGGACTGTCTAGCCGGTTTGTTTGGGGAACTATGGTTTGGTGACGGTGGCAATGTTGATGATGCAATGTATGTATTGGTGGGAGAAGGTATTGGGGCAGGGTTGTGGCTAAATGGGAGACCCCTAAGGGGCTCTGGCTGGATGGCCGGGGAGTTGGGCCATATTACGGTTAAGGAGCAGGGGAACCAGTGTCAGTGTGGCCAGAGAGGCTGTCTGGAGGTAGTGGCCAGTCTGGGTGTCATGGCCCGATATTGGTGGCAGGGGCAACCCCTTCCCGAGCGATTCATTGATCTATATGTTGAGGCCTTAACCGCGGCGGACGAGGGTGCATGGCAGGTACTGCGAGAAGGCGCGGAGTACATTGGCAAAGCTATCGGCTATGCCGTAAACCTGCTTGACCCGGAAATGATCTTTGTTGCCGGGGAACTAGACCCAATTGGTCCTGAGTTTATTGAGGTTCTACATGAAGCGACCCTGCCCCATGTAATGAAAAACAACGTGCGCAATGTGAGAATTGTACCAGCTAGTTTTGGGAAGTACCATTCTGTGATGGGTGCTGCTGCAGCATTTTTGTGGGAGTCATTTAATCATCTTTAAGGAGGAGACAGTTATGAAGAAAAGTATCAGTATTTGGATGTTCCCGGAAGATTGGACCTTGGAGCAGATCTGCCAGACGACGAAGGATGCCGGATATGATGCCATTGAGCTTTCCTTTAATGAAGTGGGTCCCCTTTCGCTGAAAGGCACCGAGAAGGATGCTCTACAAGTCAAAGAGACTGTTGAGAAGGCAGGCCTTGAAATAGCTTCCTTAGCCAGCGGATTGTTCTGGACCTATTCCCTAACTTCGGATGATGCCACCACGCGGCAAAAGGCGAAGGACATTGTCAAGGGGATGCTCCAGGCAGCGCATTGGCTTGGGACAGACTGCATACTGGTGGTGCCCGGTGCTGTTGATGTATTTTTCAATCCGGCCAGCGAAGTAGTACCTTACGATGTCGTGTATGAGAGATCCCTAGCAGCTCTTAAGGAGCTGGCGCCGGTCGCTGAGGATTTCAAGGTAAGCATTGGTTTGGAAAATGTATGGAACAAGTTTCTTCTAAGTCCTCTGGAGATGGCCCGGTTTATTGATGAAATAGACAGTCCTTACGTAGGAGCCTATTTTGATGCGGGCAACGTTCTATTCGCTGGATATCCCCAGGATTGGATCAGGATACTAGGGGACCGGATCAAACGGGTGCACATTAAAGACTATCGCAAATCTATTGGTAATGCCGATGGATTTGTCAATCTCCTCGAAGGAGATGTGCCGTGGCCTGAGGTGATGAAAGCCTTAAAGGACATCGGTTATACCGGCTACGTAACAGCAGAGGTCTTACCGCCCTATAAATATGATGGCGGACAACTAGCCCATGATGCATGCGCGGCCATGAATAAGATTTTTCAATTATAAGGGAGGACGTTGAGAATGTTAAAGGTTGGTATTCTAGGAGCAGGGATGATCGCATCCACTCATGCGAGTGGATACAAGAACTTACAGGATAAGGCTCAGGTGGTGGCTGTAGCCGACGTAGTCCCCGAGAAGGCAGAGAAGATTGCTAAGGGTTTTGGCGCCAAGGTATATAACGATGCCATGTCGCTGATTAACGAAGCCGATGTGGATATAGTTGATGTTTGCTTACCTACTTTTCTACATGCGGAACATACCGTTGCTGCCTGTGAGCGGGGACTGCATGTACTATGTGAAAAGCCCATGGCTGTGAGTCTAGAGGAAGCTGACGCCATGATCGAAGCCGCTGAAAAAGCCGGGGTTAAGTTAATGGTGGCCCAGGTTGTGCGGTTTTGGCCCGAGTATAACAAAATGTATGAACTGATCCAAGAGGGTAGCCTCGGAAAGCCGCTATTTGCAACGGGTTGTCGCTTCTCCCAGACCCCGATGTACAGTTGGAATCACTGGCTCCTTGATCCCAAGCTAAGTGGTGGTGGCGCTTTGGATATGCATATCCACGATGTAGACTATGTGACTTGGCTTTTTGGCGATCCGGAGCAGGTCTCTGCCGTGGGTGTAGAGGATGAAAAGGGTGTTGGCCTCATTGACACCTCAGTGAGATACAAGAATGGCGCCAATGTCTCTATTGGCGGTGGCTGGTTAATGCCTACAGGCTATCCCTTTACCACAGAGATGACCATTTATTGCGAAAAGGGATGTCTGGAGTTCTCCGCGCGGGCTGGCGTTAATATCGAGGCCCGGGATGAAGTGACGCGGGCAATTAAGGTATACCGTCCCGGTCAAGAGGTTGAAGTAATCCCTGTAGATGGCAGGGACGCCTACGAAATCGAGATTGAGTACTTCCTCGACTGTGTTGCCCAGGATCTTCCCATTGAGATGGTACCTCCACAACAGGCGCGCCGTAGCCTAGGGGTTGTGTTGGCTGCTATTGAGTCTGTCAAGACAGGAAAACCAGTTTCCATGTAGGACTTCCTTTATGATACAATAAAGGAGCAGACTGGGAAGATGGGCTCTTGCCAAGGTGTAACCAGAGGAGGCGTTCCAGTTGAAAATAGGGGTAATCGTAGATTCATTTCGATTGGGTGTAAAAGACGGTCTACGTAAGGCCAAGGAGGTCGGCGCGGCAGGGGTGCAGATGTATGCTGTCTCGGGGGAAATGGCACCGGAAAACATGTCCGCCAAGGCAAGAAAGGAACTACGTAACTATGTAGCCGACCTAGGGTTGGAGATCTCTGCAATATGTGGTGACTTAGGTGGACACGGGTTTGCCCGGGAAGCGGACAACCCAAAGAAGATTGAACGTTCAAAACGGATTATGGACCTAGCAGTAGAATTGGGTACTAATGTCGTTACCACCCATGTGGGTGTGATCCCAGATAACGAGAATGATGCTACGTGGCAGGTTCTGCATCTAGCATGTAGTGAGTTGGCGGAATACGCTAACTCCATTGGGGCACACTTTGCGATTGAGACTGGTCCTGAAAAGGCAACAACGCTGAAGAAGTTCCTCGACGCGATTCCTGGTAAGGGTATTGCTGTCAATCTTGATCCGGCTAATCTTGTGATGGTCACAGGGGATGATCCGGTCAAAGCTGTTTACACATTACAGGACTACATTGTTCATACCCATGCCAAGGATGGCATTATGAAAAAGCAGACGGAGCCCCGGGTGATTTACCATCACTTTGCCGAGGGCGGTATCGAGGATTTACGCTTGGAAGACTACTTCCTAGAGACACCGTTAGGTGAGGGTCAGGTAGACTTTCCTGCTTACCTAAAGGCGCTAAGTGAGACAGGCTTTACTGGTTATTTGACCATTGAGCGGGAAGTTGGCAGTAATCCTGAAGCCGACATTCGCAAGGCAGTAGGCTTTCTACAAGAGCAGCTTAAAGCTTAAGATGAAAGGGGAGCTGTGCTAAGCATAGCTCCCCTTCATATACCTACGCAAACCCGAACAGCCCACCAATTTGATAAACCAAGACAGCCAACAACCAGCCCAATACCAGGGTGTATATAACTGCAAATGCGGTCCAGAAACGGGAGCCAGTCTCCTGCCGGATGGCACTGATGGTGGCAACGCAGGGAACATAAACTAGGGACATTACTAGGAAGGCATAGGCGGACAGGGGTGTCCAATTGGCCTGAATGGCGCCAACAAGCCCTGTTCCACTAGCACCATACAATACTCCTAGTGTGCCCACAATAAGCTCTTTGGCAATGGCGCCAAACAGAAGGGCTGTCGCTGCCTGCCAAGTGCCGAAGCCTGCTGGTCGCAGAATGGGAGCTATTATGCCACCAATTCTACCAATAGCTGAGTCTGGGCCACCGGGTGTTACCTGTGGAGGTAGGTTGGATAGTACCCAGACGATAACCACCGAGAGAAAAATCACCGTCCCCGCCTTTTGGAGGAACTGTTTTCCCCTTTCCCAGGTTTGAATCAACACACCTGACATTCTGGGTAACCGATAGGGTGGAAGCTCAATAACAAAGGTCGAAGAACCGTCGGACTTAATAAAAAAGCTAAGTAGCTTGGCCATGCCCGCGGCCAGAACAATTCCTAAGGCGTATAAGGAGAACACAACAAGCCCTTGCCGGCGGGGGAAGAACGCGGTGGCAAACAACACGTAGACCGGCAGACGGGCGGAACAGGAAATGAGAGGATTAACCAAGATCGAAACTAAGCGATCCTTGGGATTATCTAGGCTGCGTGTAGCCAGAATACCGGTGACATTGCATCCAAAGCCCAGGATCATAGGAATGAACGCCTTACCATGTAGTCCCACTGCTCGCATCAACCTATCAGATAGTACTGCGGCTCTTGCCATATAGCCAACATCTTCGAGGAGTGAGATGATTAAGAACAAAAAGAAGATCGGTGGCGCAAAGGTAAACAGGGCGCCCAGACCTGCAATGACACCATCCACAATGAAATTAATGAGTATCCCGGGAGCATTGATCGCGGATAGGCCACTAAAGGCCCATTGCCCGAGGGTATCCATGCATCCCTCCAACCAGTCAGCAATTGGTGCGCTCAAAGTAAAAGTCGCCTGAAACATCAACCAGATTATGCCGAAAAAGATCGGGTAGGCAAGCCAGGGATGAAGCGCAACTCGATCAATCCGATAAGAAGGGTGTTCCAGGTCCTGGGGTGTCCCTGTCACATCTTTGGCAATACTTGCTGCCAGCTGATAACGCTTCTCCGAAATAAGATCGACAGCCTCGCTACCGGATTTTTCGTATATGCGGGTTTGAGCTTGCTGAACCGGCTCATGTAAATGGGTAATCACCTCTGCCGTTAGTTTCTGCTGTATACTCGGGTCATTCTCCAAAAGCTTGATAGCCAGCCAACGCAAAGATGAGTTGACCTTCTCTTCTACTAGCTTCGATAGTAGTTCTTCTAGGGCTGAGATTTCCTTCTCTATAGCAGGATCATACTCTATCTCCAGTGCCTTTGTAGCCGGTGTGTTACTGTTTACTAACGTAAGCACTGATGAGATTAACGGGGCGACGCCTTTTTTCTGAACGGCAACGGTGGGTATGACCTTGACGCCGAGAGACTTAGAGAGCTTGTCCGGGTCAATGTGCAAACCCAGGCTCTCAGCTTCATCGAACATGTTCAGCGCGATCACTAAGGGTGCACCCATTTCTAACATTTGAAGAGTGAGATAAAGATTTCTCTCCAGGTTGGTGGCATCTACCACGTTGATAACTGCATCGGGGTGCTCCCAGAGGATGAAATCTCGTGCAATGGTCTCATCCAAGGCGTGGGAACTGAAGGAATAGGCCCCCGGCAGGTCCACAATAGCTAAGGGAACATTATCCTTTATGATAGTTCCGACCTTCTTTTCTACAGTTACACCGGGCCAGTTGCCTACATGCTGCCTTGCCCCTGTGATCGCATTAAATAGGGCTGTCTTCCCCGAATTTGGGTTACCCGCAATGGCGATTACCGGTTTGTGACTCACCTTTTCCATGATTCATTAATCCTCCTTGTCAGAACGAAAGTTAATCGGGCCTAACTTATCGGGCAAAAAAAAGAGGTACTTAGGAGGACCACTTGCCTCCTCTTCGATGGGCCCCTCTGAAACGATGCCTTCTTCCACAACCCCTGTCGGGATAAACCAGCGACTGGTCCGTAACTACAATGGAAGCTGCTTCCTCTTTGCGTAGCCCCAAGCGACATCCCCTTGCACAGACAATAATCGGATCCTTGAGGGGAGCAACTCCTTCAACGACTACCTGTGTCCCGGGAGTAAGCCCCATATCCATGAGCTTTCGCCGCAAGGGCCCACAACAGGTGAGGGTAGAAATAGTACCACCACTTCCGGGGCTGAGTGTATCTAAAGATGTAGGAAGATTTTTACTCATTGTGTCTTGGCGATCAAAACCTCAAAGCGAGGTAGTCGCCACACCTCCTTTCACGCACATTGGCGTTCATACAGTATAGAATAACAGCTATCGCTGACAGTACTAGCTGTCGTTGTCCTTTCTTTCCATGAAATCCAAAAGGCAATCCATACTTTCTTTACTAAGTACATGCTCAATCTTGCATGCGTCTTCTTCAGCGGTATCTTCACTCACACCGAGTACCGCCACTAGAAAGGATTTAATCGCCTGATGACGACGATAGACAAGACAGGCCTTGGTATGTCCTTGCTTCGTGAGGTAAACCGGTCCGTATTTCTCCTGTTGCACTAGACCGTGGTTTGCCAATAGACTCATCGCCTGGTTGACGCTTGCTTTAGACACTTGTAGTTTAGCCGCTATGTCTGTGGTGCGTGCTCCTTCCTTTGGATCCGCCACCGCAAGAATAGCTTCTAGGTAATCTTCTAATGACGGCGAAATGGGGCCTGGCATTGTCGGTCACCTCATTTAGAGTCTTGGCTAAGGAACCAAATCCTTGAGGAATTAGAATGCCTTGGCCTTCGCCTAACTCGAAAGTAAGGCACACCTAACATTCCTATGTACAAGGTATCACGTTTGCTAAGGGATGTCAATAAGTAAACGCAAAAAGTTCGTAGGAGCAATAGAGTAGCGTTTAGCATCAAGAGCCTGGAAAAAAACGAAAAGAGATAGCGCAGCAGAGCCAAGCCTACTACGCTATCCTTAAAAGACCAAGTGAGTTAGCTATTAATCAAGCAAGGTGACATGCTACCCAATGTCCGGGTTTTGCTTCCCTAAGAGGCGGAATTTCACTGTGACATCGTTCCGTCGCATGGGGACATCTTGGATGCAGGCGGCAGCCCGCCGGTGGGTTTGTAGCATCAGGGACTTCCCCGGCTAGGTCAATCCGAATCTCCCGGTCAGTTGGGTCAGGGTCTAAGACCGCGTTGATTAATGCTTTAGTATAAGGATGCAGTGAATCATTAATTAGCAGATCCGCCGAGGCGTGTTCCACTATCTGCCCTAAATACATCACGGCAATTCGGTCACAGATATGACGAGCTGTAGCTAGATCATGGGTAATGTATAAAAAGGAAACATTCCTTTTCCTAGATAGGTCTAGCATTAGATTTAGGATACCACCCCGGATGGAGATATCCAGCATTGAGACCGGTTCATCGGCCACAATAAAGTCGGGGTTTACCACCAAAGCTCGGGCAATAGCCACCCTTTGGCGCTGGCCGCCAGATAGCTCGTGGGGATAGCGATATAAATACTGATCCGTCGGAGTCAGCCCTACTTCTTTTAGCACAGAGGTAACTGTCTTGGTAGCATTGGCGCTGCTATCTATTAACCCCTGAATTTTCAATGGTTCGGTTATGATCTGAGAAATGGTCATCCGAGGATTTAAAGACGTATAGGGATCCTGAAAGATGATCTGCAGTTTCCGGCGCATCAGCTTTAGGTCTTTTCCCCGTAGCCCCGTAATGTCTTCGCCCTTATACAATACCTCCCCACTGGTGGGTTCAATCAAACGGAGTAGTAATCGTCCGGTAGTCGTCTTACCACAGCCGGACTCACCGACTAACCCCACAATTTCACCGGGGAAAATTTGCAGATCAATATTATCCACGGCTCTAACCATTTTCCGCTGTAGTGCCTGTCCGCCGCGACCGGGAAAATGTTTCATTAGCTGATTGGCTTCAATAATAGGTTTGGCCTGCATTTAAACCACCTCCGCAGCTGTCTTTGGGGTTAGCTGATGGCATGCTACCATTTGCTTGCCAAAGGACCGCAGTGTGGGAACCGTCTTCCTACACTCATCATCCGCCAGTGGACATCGAGGATGGAACACACAACCCGATGGAGGGTTCAGCAGATCTGGGGGATGCCCCGGGATAGCTTTAATTGTTGTTTGCTCCGCCCGAATGTGGGGCACAGCCGTGATCAGACCCTGGGTATACGGATGTAGTGGCTTGGTGAAAACAGATACCGTATCACCGGTTTCCATGATCTTGCCCGCATACATGATCATTACTTGGTCACAGGTCTTAGCGATAATGGGCAAATCATGAGAGATGAGAATCATGGCCAGAGAAAACCTTGTTCGCAGATCGATTAACGTCTGCATTACCTGGGCCCGTACCAATGTGTCCAACGCAGTGGTGGGCTCATCAGCAATAATCAGATCCGGTCGACAGGCCAGGGCCATAGCAATTACAGCCCGTTGCTTCATGCCGCCACTAAATTCATGGGGATATTCCCTAGCCCTTTTGGCGCTGATCCCAACCATTTCAAGAAGCTCAATGGTTCTATCGTGGGCTTCCTTTGGCGGTGCTCCCTCGGTGTGGATAATGGCTTCACTAATTTGGTCACCAACCTTTAATACGGGGTTTAGGGCATTCATTGCCCCTTGGAACACCATGGAGATGCGCTTCCAGCGTATTTGGGTGCGCAACTCAGGCTCGGGCATCTCCAGTAGTTCCTGGCCATCAAATCGAATCGAACCGCTTACAAAGCGAGCATTAGGGGGCAGAAGCCGCAGAATACTAAGCCCTAGGCTACTCTTGCCACATCCAGACTCCCCGGCAATGCCTAAGGTTCCCTGTACGGGAAGGCTAAACGTGAGGCCGTCTATCGCTTTAACAACACCCTGGCGGGTATCGTAGTGCATTTTCAAGTCATTTACTTCAAGCAGTGCCATCGTCAAATCACCTCTCTTGATGCCTGGGGTCTAGAATTTCATTGAGGGTATTGCCAATAAGGACAAAGGCCATAGCCAATAGTGTAATGGCAAGCCCCGGTGGAAGTATCCACCACCAGGCTAGACGAGTAAAGGCGCCGAAGTTCTGAGCGTTTTGGAGCATATTTCCCCAGGTTGGCGTGCTAGGATCTCCAAAGCCTAAGAAACTGAGAGTAGACTCGAAGAGAATGGCACTTGGAATTAACAGTACCAAAGATGCAAATACCAGGGGCAGTACGTTAGGCATAATATGATGCCACATGATATACGTTTGGGACGCTCCGGCAGCCCGGGCTGCTTCGACGAAGGTTTGCTCTCGCAGACTAAGGGTTTGGGAACGAACCATCCGGGCTGTACCCATCCATGCAAATACAGCAATCAAGATTACTGTATTCCAGATGCTTTTGCCAAAGAAGGCGGCCAGGATAATCAAAATCGGTAACAGGGGAACACTGAGCATGATATCAGCCAGTCTCATCAGGATCTCGTCGATGAACCCGCCTACATATCCGCTAATAATCCCAATGGTTGTCCCAACTACTACCGCGATAAATGCAGCGGAAAGACCGATCAAAAGGGCAAAGCGGGTACCGTAGGCCAACTGGCTCCACAGATCACAACCTAGATGATCAACTCCCAATACTCCGTGTACCTCACCGGGGACCACAAAGGTCATCTTACCAAGATCAATGGTAACCGGGCCACTTTCTGGAGTTTTCTCCATCAATATATTCAGACTATACTCTCCACTTGATGTGAAGACGGTTTTTGCTGCATCGCCAAAGGGTCCTAAGCCTAAGGCTGTTTTCACCCGCATATCTCTAGAATCAATGCTAAATTTCCGCACTTCCATGGTGGACCGATGATTCTGCGATTTCCACGGGGAATACGTTTTGCCGTTAGGATCAACAATGGAAAAAGAGAGGGCAGCATTGCCCGAGTCCAACTGGGAAATACCATAGATTAGGCCAATTTCAAAGACGGTTGCGGTATCAGAAGGGTACCCAAAAGTATGGGTTAACAAGACTTTCCCTGCACCTTCTGGGAAATTTAGCTGCAGGTAGTCATCTCCCTCCTGTTCACTAAACGCGGTTTCTATTTCCCCTTCTATAGTCTTTACATCCCATTCATCAGCCGTAATATGAAAGGCTGTTCCCTGCAGGGCATCACGATATTTAGGAAAGATGCGAAACCATGCGGGCATGGCCATCCTATTTGCTAGATTCATATCTTTTAGTGGATCATAACTAGTAAGCAATGGTGCAAATATGGCGATCACAACAAAAAACAGTAAAATACCAAGTCCAACCATTCCTGGACGGCTTTGGCGATATTGTTTAGCAAAGGAACGAAATGTCATCAATGACCCCCCTGTCCGACCCTAATGCGGGGATCTACAAGACCATACGCTAAATCAGCCACAAGGTTGGAGATCAATGTTGCAAGGGCAATAAGATAGAAAGCACCTTGTGCCGCGGGGTAGTTTGCTTCTAGTGTGGCCGAAAGCAAGTATCTGCCGACCCCGGGCCAAGAGAAAATTGACTCGGTTACAACTGCACCGCCGATGATACCGGGTAAGGACAAGAAGAAAAGTGTAACAATAGGCGGCAAGATACTACGAAAGGCGTGGTGATATAATATCCTTCTAGGCGCAAGACCTTTGGCTTTTGCAGTAAGAATATAGTCTTGGCATAACGCATCACTCATGGCGTTTCTTGTATACAAAGCCCACGATCCTGCTCCGATAATCGTCAAGCTAAGCGCAGGAAGAGCAAGATGGTGCAGTCTGTCTACAAGCAGCGGGAAAAAGCCAGTGGGTGGAGGTATACTCATGGTACCCCTGATCGGAAAGATCGGCCAGAAAAAGGCAAAGGCCAACAGTAGCAAAAGCTGTAAGAAAAAAGTAGGGACCGAGTAAGCCAATAGGCCTGACCCGATGGTTAAATGCTCTGCAACTGAACCCCGGCGGGCTGCGGCAAAGATCCCCATTAGTATGCCGAGAATCATAGAAAGAAGGGTTGATGTTCCTAAAAGCAATAAGGTATTTGGAAGTCGCTCAAGAATTTCGTCTTTGACAGGGCGACGGGTTTGGAACGAATAACCAAACTCGAACTTAAGCAGATTCTTGATGTAGATAAAATACTGATCCTTTAGGGGTTTGTCCAATCCGTACTGTTCTGCGACTAGCTGTTTCATTTCCGGTGTCATGTTGGGTGACTGTAAGGTCCCCACCGGATTTCCCGGCATCACGCGGAAGATCAAAAAATTGAAGGACAGAATGAAGAACAGAATGATTGCCGCATATACCAGACGTTTTAGAATGTATCGTATAAAATGCACGTGAATCCACCTTCCAGCAGGGAAAAGGGGCCCGCGGGCCCCTTTTCTGTCTTTGTTATTGAGCAGCCCAGTAGTATGGATTCCTCACCATGTGGATGTACTGACCAGGCTCAAAGGATTCAAGCATGAAAGGTCCGATACCCACAAGCTGTGTTAATCCTTCTACAGTTGGATGGGGCTCTAGCCACGGTTGGAAGTGCTCTGGATCCTCAACGTTCTTCCAAATGTGTTCAGGTAGCCAATACCGGTTCAAATTGCCAAGATGCCAGTAACTTAGAGTGGACATGTACACTACTACCGTATAGTCATCGGGAGTCTCAACCTTAACTACGTCTACCAAATATTGGTACTGTTCCTGTAGCTTATGCTTAATGTAGTAGTCGATGGAGAACTTAACGTCTTTGGCGGTAAAGGGCATACCATCGTTAAACTTCACATCGTCCCGTAGATGGAAGGTAATTTTAGTAGCCTCGTCATCTACGTTAGCAAAACACTCAGGATCTAGTTCAGCTCTATTTGGTTTCCAGGTTTCAATCTCCCAGCCAGTCGCTACCCAGGGGATATCTTCCATAGTCTCGGGATCAACGGCCATAAGACTGTCGGTGGTACGTCCTAGAATCTCCCAATCATAGGCGCTATTTGCGACGGTGGGGTTTAGAGTTTTGACATCCTCTGGTAGTAACCAACGAATCGGTTGATCAGTTACCGGAGCTATATTCAGCGTAGTCCAGTTATTACTATAGTTAGCAGCACCATAACCTAACATCGGTACGTAGCCCTTAACCTTATCGGTGCGGAAGGCATCGATGTAAGGACGGGAATAAAGTGTGATATAGGGTAACAAGTCGGACAGCATCTCCTGAGCTTCCTTGGACGCTTCCATAGCCTCATCATAGGTTGCCGCGTAATAGAGAGTGTCTAGCAGCTGATCAAGTTCTGGATCCCTAATTCCAGGCGTATTGTTGCCACTCTTTACATCCATAGAGGAGTGGAAGAAGTGATATAGAAAAGTCGGATCCCGGTCTAGTCCCCAGGCTAGGCAGTAAGCGTCAAAATCGAAAATATCCAGTCGATCTAGCATAATGTTGAAATCCAAAGGAACGTGTTTTGCCGGGATACCGATTGCTCTAGCCTCATCACAGATCAGCTGACCGATCTGAGCGGAGGAAGGAGCAATTTCAAAGGTTGGCGTAAGAAACTCGATTTCTTCCATTGGTTTATTGGTCGCTGGATCGATCCGGATGCCCCCTGGTCCCATCGTATATCCGGCAGCATCCAACATGGCCGCAGCCTTCCTCGGACTATATTCATAGTGTTTTACATCATCGTGATGGAAAGGAGAGGACTGGGGTACAAAGCTCTCTAAGGGCAGCATGTATCCGGCAAACAAGGTGTTGATGATCCTGTCCCGGGCCACCACATGGGCCAAGGCTTGTCGAACTACCTTGTCATCTAGAGGTTTCTTGCGCATGTTTAGTGCAGTATAGAACATGTGAAATCCTAGATCAAAGGTAATGTCCATATTCAGATCTGCATAGATTGTGTCGATAGTCTCTGGTGTTGTGAGACCTGGGTAAATGTGAATTTCCCCAAGCTGCAGTGCCCTTAATCTGGCTTCATCTTCTGTAATAATGATGAAGTAGATTTCGTCTGCATTTGGGCCTTTGGTCGAATACTCGACGGCAGCCAGTGCTGGTACAGCTAACAGCACAAGGACTGCCACCGCTGTAAGTAGCAATACTTGTAGCTTTCGCATATAAATACCTCCTGTAAGGTTTTCTTGGGCTAACCCCAATTTGGTTATTATACAGTATTCTACAGCTTGCGCCGTAATCCTTCTATATTCTGCTCCTCCCAACAAACCCCAGACAAAAAAGAATATTTGTTCAGAATAGTAGCATGGTTGTTTCTCTTGTTTCGATGTTGTGCTTCTTATTTTCTTTGAAAGCAGTACGGAATCCTCCAAAACAGATCGAAATTCATACCGATTGCCGCATATGGAGGTTAATGGGAAGGAGACGGCCATTCCATCCGCGATAAAGAGGTAATGAATCCACCAAGGCGCGATGACAAACTTGTGCCTAAGGAAAGTAAAAGTGCCGTGCAAAGTTGCGAAACATTGGAGAAGAGGGTAGTCTTCACCCAACAAGTGTGGTAAATGACTACAGTCCGGGAGGGACCGTGAAGGTCTAAAGAACCCCAAAATCCTTCAAAGTTTGACGTTGTTATGAACGTGGTGGATCAATGTCGGATTATGGGGAATCATATCTGGCACATGTCGACAAACATATTGACAGTGCCTATGTTAAGGTTAAACTTGGTAGCTTGTCCGTACAGTCAAAGGATCGAAAGGATGTTGAAGATGATCGACCAATCCGACGCCAGTTCGTATTGTATTCCCCTCGGTAATAAACGTCAAGCTCGAAGCAACACCCGTAGATATCAGGATACAAGTGCTGCCAAAAACATTAGAATGATCGTCGCTGCTTTGTTTGCCCTTGATAAGTTGCCTTATTATCTTCTTGTTGCTCTGCTAACCCAAGTAGAGTTGATGCCCGGGTTACGTCCTTTAGGGATTGGCTTTGCCGCGGCGTGTCTTCTGCTCCGGGATCCGCTTCTGAATCTGGGGATAATGTGTTGGGTGGCGGGGGTGTTGGCTTTTATCGAGCCTATGTTGATGCCCATGTACTTGGTTTTGTTGATCCTTCTATGGGTTTGCGTTGTTGTCCTTAAGGCGACTTGGGAAGGGAAGATTGGGCAGTATGCCTTCTGTGTTGCAGTGCTAGCGATTCTCTTTAAAGGGATCCCGGCACTGGCCAACGGTGCTCCACCTTATGTATTACTTTCGATCAGTATCTATGGCTCTCTGGCCGGGGTTTGTTGTGTACTGTTTGCTCCGGGTGTAGGAGTCTTGAAGAGTAAGTCCCTACCTTTTTCCTCCAAGGAGTTTATTAGCCTTTCACTAGTCGGATTAGGAGCCATTATTGGCATCGGTACTGTACGGGTCCTTGGGTTTCAGATTGTCTATGTCATCAGTGGTTTAGCAATTTTGACCGCTGCCTACGTTGGGGGAGCCGGCTCTGCCGCGGCACTTGGTACGACGGTGGGAATTGGATTGATGTTGCCACTGTCAACTCCAACCCTGTTGCTCGGTTCGTTGGGTTTTCCGGGGACAATTGCTGGCCTTTTTCGACACAAAGCCCGGGGATGGATGGTATTCGGGTTTTTGACAAGCCAAGCTATTCTCTATCTTTGCTTGGCTCCACTTCTAATTGATGAAATGGCAGCCAGTCTGATTGCTGGCCTCATTTTCCTCCTCATTCCCAGGAAGGCTTTAGATAGCATGCAACGCTTTCTTCCTGTTCAGTACCAGCAAGTTAACGTTACAGAGGCTACCTTGGCTTTGAAGGAGTGTTTCACCGATAAGCTGTCTGGAATGTCCCGGGTCTTTGAGGAACTTGCTTCTACTTTTACCGACGATGGGGATAGTGAGCAAAGTAGGCAATCAAAACTCAATAGGATCTGTGAATACATTTCGGAGAAGGCCTGTTGTTCTTGTGTTAGCTATCGCAACTGCTGGGAGACCAACTTCTATCAAACCTACTGGGACTTTGTGGAGCTACTAGCGTCTTTTGAAAATAGGAATGACTTCACCTTTCGGGATCTGCCGCCGCGGCTACAGAAGTGTTGTCTCCATTCGCACAAACTTACTTCCACCCTAAAAGAAGCCGTCGAAAGACTCCGGATCAGCAACTACTGGGGTCAGCGGGTTAACGAAAGCAGAGGGATTGTGCGCAGGCAGCTTATTGGTGTATCCAGTATCATTAAAGAAGTGGCGGCACAATTCGAGGTAGGAGCCTGTACAGATATGGGCATTCAAAGGGTCCTCAAGGAGCAACTTACCCTACACGGTCTGCTTCCCACTGAGGTATTAGTCACCGACGAAGGGGGAGTACGAAGGATCACTTTGGAGCGAGAAAGACTTTGCCATGGGCAGAATCTGTGCAGCAACAGGATCCCGGGCCTAATCAATCAGATTACCGGTGAATCCTATGCTGTTTGGCAGCGGGGCTGTGTGAATGAGGCAAGATGTCGATGTACATTTTTGCCTGTCAGGGAATTCAGTCTGGAGACCATCGCTGTAAATGTTCCTAAGGATACGGTCAGTGGTGATGAATGGACAAAGCTGTCATTGCCCAATGGTCAGATAGCCCTTCTGGTCAGCGATGGAATGGGAATTGGTCCTGAGGCTGCTAAGGAGAGTAAGGCTACTATAAATATGTTGGGGAAAATGCTCGAAAACGGGTTCGACAAGGAGTTCGCTTTGCAGACAGTAAACTCGGTGTTATTATTGCGATCCGCAAAAGAGACCTTTGCCACTATAGATCTTGCCCTAATTGATATGTATACAGGGCAGGCTGAGTTTATTAAGATTGGTTCTACTCCAAGTTTCATTGTCAGAAAAGACGAGGTGGAAATAGTCCGTGCGAACTCGTTACCTGTTGGTATCTTCCCCGATATAGAGATTCACAGTCAAACTCGAACACTAGAGCATGGTGATATTCTTGTAATGATCACCGATGGTGTAATCGATCCGCAAAATGACATCGCTGCATCCGAACAATGGGTGGCGGAACTCTTAGCCCACATCAAGACCAATGACCCAGGCAAGATTGCAAGAAAAGTCCTGGAGGAAATCAGGAAGATTGTCGGTGAGGAACTACCTGACGATGTGACCATAGTAGTGAGTAGGATTACCCGATGTACGCCGAAACATCATTTACCTAGTGAAGATATTCCTCTGTATGTCCGGCTGGGTCAATAGCGGTGACTCCTTCTTTGGATATGCTATAATCAACTTAGGATATGACATTGAGGTGCCCTATGGACTTAGTGCGACAGGTGGATCAAACAATCTCGCGTTATCATATGTTGCAGCCTAACGATCGAGTCATCGTAGCCGTGTCCGGCGGTCCTGATTCGGTGGTCCTACTGGATATTTTGGTTCGCCTCAAAGATAGATGGAACCTCGATTTACATGTGGCCCATCTCAATCATCTTCTGCGGGAGGAAGCCGGGGAGGAATGCGCCTATGTGCGCAGACTTGCTGTACAGTATGGCATTCCCTTTAGCTATCGGGAAGTGGACGTGGCGCACCTTGCTGCGACGGCGAAACAATCCATCGAGCAAGCTGGACGAAGAGCCCGGTATGGTTTTTTCAAAGAACTCTTAAATGGGGTTAATGCCCAAAGGGTGGCTCTAGGACATCATGCCGATGATCAAGCAGAAACGGTGTTGATCAACCTTTTAAGAGGTACTGGGTCTTTAGGTATCGCGGGAATCCCTCCGGTACGGGGCGAGTATATTCGTCCGCTTATCGACTGTACCCGAGAGGATATTCTGTCCTATGCCGCGGAGAGGAATCTCTCATATTACGAAGATGCTACGAATCGACAACCTATCTACTTAAGGAATAAGATTCGCCTTGAACTCTTGCCCCTGTTAAAAGGGTACAATCCAAGGATCACGCATTCCCTTGCCCAATTAGCTAGCATCACCTACCACGAGGAAGCAGTGATGGCCGCTTTGATGACGCGGTATTACCGCCAGCTTGCGATTGTGGATCGCAATAGGATCTCCTTTCCAATGGCCAAGTTTCGGGATTTACCCATAGCAGTACAAAGGAGGCTTCTTCGTAAGGCATACCGGGAACTCACAGGATACACAAGGGGATTGACCTTTGAGCATGTTGAGGATTTACTCATGCACTTAAGTGAGGATACACGAATCGATTGGCCAAACGGGTGTAGAGTTCAAACAAGTGATGCTTGGCTTAGGTTATCTAGAGGACAGGGTATCGGCAAGAAGAGGACGATCCATAGTTGCCTGCTTCACTGCCCCGGTGAGTGTCGCCTAGATGACGTTAGACTGAAGGTGTCAGCGACGATACTGGATGAGTTTCCCGCTGATCTTCGCCTCGCCAAAGAAGGTAGCCGAGAGGCACTAGTTTCTTATCTCCTTGGCAAATGCGATCATGTGCATCTTATGGAACATATTGATCTTGATCGTTGTCACGGTTCGCTGCTTGTAAGAGGAAGGAAAGAAGGTGACCGGGCGCAGCTTCTGGGCAACCCTGGTACTCGAAAACTTAAGGATATCTTCATTGACGCAAAGATTCCCCTTAGTCTGCGTGATGTAGTTCCCCTAGTCTGTGATGAACGGGGCGTTGTATGGATACCGGGGTTTACCATTGCAGAGCGAGTGAAAATAACTAAGGGGACCTCGAAAGTTCTCAGACTTCAACTAGAAAACACGGGGCAAAGTATATGAATCATCCCAGTTTCATGCTAGACTATTCTTGCGGGGCCCCACGCCAGCGTAAACACTGATCTTTCATCAACTAGTGTAGCCCTGATATGGGGCGCTTAAGTCCACGATTTTCAATTGTAATCACCTAACCCCTATGGTATAATGTCAAAGAATAAGGAGAACTATGCTTATGAGCTCCTCCATTACCCATTTGTTCCGGTGTCAACACCGAAAGGAGGGTATTTTTTGAACAGGTTTCTAAGAGGTTTGAGTGTCTACCTCTTAATTGCAATTGTAGCTGTTTTTATGGTGAATATGTTCTACCGGGATAGTGCTAGTCCCCGAGAGGTAGTCTATACAGAATTTATGGACTACGCTAACAGAGGACAATTAGAGTCGGCGAGAATGATTGGTGGGCAGCGCATAGAAGGGAAATTACATGATGGCTCTGTTATCTATGCGGAGATTCCCTACGGCACCCTAAATCTGGCCGACAGATTATATGAATTAGGAATATCCGTCAGTGCTGAAGCGGAGAAGGACCGGGCCTGGTGGTGGTCGTTTCTCCCAACGGTATTCACCATCGTAGTCGTTGTGGTGTTGTGGCTGTTTCTGATTAATCAGATGCAAGGCAGCGGTAACAAGGCCATGTCCTTTGGGAAGAGTCGCGCTAAGATGTATTCCGAAGAGAAAAGCCGGGTGACATTTAATGATGTTGCTGGCTTGGATGAAGCCAAACAAGAACTACTGGAAATTGTCGAATTCTTAAGGCAACCCAAGAAATTCGTGGATTTGGGCGCCAAAATTCCCAAAGGGGTGCTACTTGTTGGTCCTCCCGGCACGGGTAAAACGCTTCTAGCTAGAGCTGTAGCTGGTGAGGCTGGGGTTCCCTTCTTTAGTATTAGTGGATCAGACTTTGTGGAGATGTTCGTTGGTGTCGGAGCCTCCCGTGTACGAGACCTATTTGATACCGCTAAGAAAAATAGTCCCTGCATCGTTTTCATTGATGAGCTTGATGCTGTGGGAAGACAGCGAGGCGCGGGTCTTGGCGGAGGCCACGATGAAAGAGAGCAAACACTAAACCAACTCCTTGTTGAAATGGATGGTTTTGAGTCCAATACGGGGATTATCATTATGGCGGCAACTAACCGTCCCGATGTTCTCGATCCGGCACTTCTGCGGCCAGGCCGATTTGATCGACGGGTGGTAGCGGATGTACCTGATGTCCGGGGTAGAGAAGAGATTCTAAGAATTCATGCCCGCGGGAAACCACTGGCTGAGGATGTCGATCTGAAGGTGCTGGCTAAACGCACTCCCTACTTTTCTGGGGCAGATCTGGAGAACCTAATGAACGAGGCCGCTATTCTTGCTGCCCGGCGGGGTTTGCGGAAGGTAACCATGGCTGAATGCGAAGAGGCAACGGACCGAGTGATGATGGGTCCCGAGAATCGCAAACGGGTCCTCAGTGAAAAGGACAAGCTAGTCTTTGCCTATCACGAAGCTGGTCACGCGTTGCTAGCCCATTGTCTACCCCACGCCGATCCACTGTATAAAGTCACGATTATTGGGCGGGGGAGAACTGGAGGTCATACGGCTACCTTGCCGGTGGAAGAAAGGTACGTTACTACCAAGTCGGAACTCTTAGATGACTTAGCGGTATTACTAGGTGGAAGGGCCGCTGAAGAACTCGCCTTTGATGGTGAGGTAAGCACCGGCGCACAGAATGACCTTGAACGGAGTACCAAACTTGCCCGGAAAATGGTGACAGAATGGGGTATGAGCGAGAAGCTTGGTCCTCTAACCTTTGGTAGATCCGATGGGACTCAGGTTTTCCTTGGACGGGATCTCGGCAGGGACCGAGATTACAGTGAGAATGTAGCAGCCCAAATTGACCAGGAAGTCAGAGGTTTTGTTGAAGGAGCCCATAAGCGCGCAGGTGAGGTTCTAACCTCCCACAAGCGGGAACTGGATAATGTTGTGGAAGCATTGCTCGAACGGGAGACGCTAAATTGCCAGGAGTTTGAATTGGCGATGGAGCATGGTGCCAATATACCCGAAGACAAATCCCAACCAAGCCCGGTTCAGGAACCCTCTGCTACCAAGATTAGTGGGGGAACAAAAGACCAAACCCCAGTGATTCAAAGGAAGCATTCTCCGGCAATTGAGGCAGAATAAAGCATAAGGGACAGGATTTCGGGAAGACTAGTCCTGCTGCGACTACACTTCAAGGAGGAGTAGTATGGCCAGCGATCGAATTAGGCTAAACAACATGGTTTTCTACGGTTATCATGGAGCCTTTGCCGCAGAAAGGGAATTAGGGCAAAGGGTGGAGGTAGATCTAGAGCTCGATTTAGATCTACAGAACACGGGAAGGACCGATGATCCTGAGTTATCCGTCAACTACGTCGACATCTACACGATTGTGAAGGAGTTGGTTGAAGAAGGGGAATATAACCTTCTGGAGGCCCTGGCCGAGTCTATCGCTGATACGGTCTTAGGAGCTTTGAGTGTAGATGGTGTAGTGGTGAGGGTCCGCAAACCACAACCGCCTGTGGGAGGCTTAATGAGCTCCGTTGAAGTTGAGATTGTGCGTAGCAGCAAAGACCCTGAATTGATATTGTAAATTAATCTCCTCGAATTAATAGGCCCATTGGGATTCCCAATGGGCCTATTGACACAGTGCGCTTAAGTTGGACGGACGAAGGTTCGCTGCCACCTAGGACTTCCTGAGTCACGCCGCATACGAGGACCATTATTTTCAAACCCACGAATCACCAACCCAGGTGACCGCGATAGAGGAAAAGACGCGATCCGCAAAAAGACTAGCAGTGTTAGATTAGGGTCGGAGGTATTGCTAGATACTGCAATGGTAATAGAGTAAAGGGGGGCTATCCTTTGGCTTGAAAACCAAGAACAACTTTGAGAGAGCTGAAGAACGCGAGGCAAGGAGCAGAGCAAACCAAGGGATCGGGCGGAGGTATTCCGCCGTGCTCTGACAGTCGGGCGGCGTCATAGCAGCCAGCAATAATCTCCCCGGCAATCTACCACTGCCGTTACATAGACAACGTTTTCCCGTATCTGATAAAGGACCATATAATGCTTGCGAAATAGCAGTCTCCGGTACTTCCGAAAAGGAATCGAATCATGTTCTAGCCATGGGTTGCGCTCCGGCATCGTGGCAAGGTTGTCAGTCACTTCAACAAAGGCTTCAATCAGCCTGTTTGCAGCCGGCGTGCTGACGTTAGCAAAAAACCGAGTATGAGAAATGAGCATCTCCCACGCGGTTTCTGTGATTTTCACCGTGTAAGGCTTACTCTGTTGTGACATTGGTAACCTCCGAGATAGCCTTACGCATAGCGACGGCGGTTTCCTCTACGGAGTAGGTCCGTTCCCTTTGGATGTCAATTTCCGATTGCAGTAGTTTCTCTTTGAGTTTCAGCATACTTTCAAGTCGGGCGAATGCCTCCACATCCATCACGACGAGATCGCCAACGCCGTTTTTGGTCAGATAAACTGGTTCTCCAGTACGTTTGCACAGCTCGGAGATCTCATTATAGTTTTTCCGTATAGCCGCAGACGGCCTAATATTTATCATGTGCACCACCTCTTGTGATAGGATAATAATACTCGTATTGTATGCTTATTATACTACCGCTCCGCTGCTTTGTCTATAACCGTTCCGTCCTGGCACCAGGAGGAAGGCTAAAGCCCTAGCGCCCATAGAAGGGTGAAGAGACTTTCGGGTTCCCTTTTAGGATATACATGACTGCAAACGGGAAGCAGGACCGCAAGTGTTGGTTACCGGTACGAGGGGATGGGCCGTCAGTTAAACAAGGGGATCATACTGGGGCACGGCAGTTGCTTAATCACTATTTGTGGGGAACAATCTTAGGGGTAGGCCTCGTAATCTCAATGCGCTTGGAGCATCGCTGAGAGGTGTCAATGCATAATACTAGTTGCATCTTATATGGCGCGTACCTTTGCCGGAAATGGGGCCGCTGGGTGAACTGCTTAGTGCTTACAAAGAAGAACTATCATTATGTGAGCCCACGCTAGTCCTTCTAGTCGATAGATCCTGTCTGTGGGAAGGATACTCCTCCCACAGACAAGGATTTCTTCTATTGTGTCTCCTCCAGAGTTACTGGAATGAGCATTCCCTTTCCCTGACGTACAATGGCAACCATGATTTTATCTCCGGGTTTCATTTTAGCAATCGTATCAACCAAATCCTGATCCGAGGTAATCGGGATATCATCTATTCGACGGATGATATCATACACTTGAAGGCCAGCTTTTGCCGCCGGGCTACCCCGTACCACATCGAAGACCATGACCCCATCGGTATCAGTAAGGCTGGCCCAATCCGCAATTTCTTGGGTAATATTCACGAGGGTTACTCCAAGCCAAGCCCTAGTTACCTTCCCGTCAGTAATTAGCATGTCTAGGACATCCTTGGCTTTGTTAACCGGAATAGCGAAACCGATCCCCTGGGCGGCACTATGAATGGCCGTGTTAATGCCAATGACTTCACCCCATACATTGATCAAGGGACCGCCACTGTTACCTGGGTTAATCGATGCGTCGGTCTGCATCAGCTCTCTGTAAGTTCGCACCTTGTTTGTCTCTGTATCTTGGATTTGGATGCTGCGACCCTTAGCGCTAATGACCCCGACGGTAAGCGTATGATCGAGGGCATCACCGTAGGGATTGCCGATAGCCATGACCCAGTCTCCTTGTCGTGTATCGGAAGAGTCCCCTAAGGGGATTGAAGGTAGTTTGTCTAGTGCCTCTGGCTTCTCAATCTTGATGACCGCAAGATCCAGTGTCCAATCTGAGCCGACTAATACTGCAGGAAGTTGTCCTTGGAATTCGGGGGTGGACAAAGTCACGGTAATAGTCTGTTTGTCCCCTTTGTCCCCAACTACATGCTGGTTAGTCAAGATGTAGCCCTCGTCATTAATAATAAATCCGGTTCCAAGGCGAGGTGCTCGTTGTGTCTTCAGCTCGGGAATGGAGAAGAAGGGCATCCAGAAATTGTCGAAGATACTTTGCTGACGTTGTTCTTCGGGAAATTCAGTACTGATATACACTACAGCCGGACTGACCTGTTGAGCGATATTAGCAAAGGTATCGCTCCAAAGTGGCACCGACGTTCTCGGACTATCGTCGATACTATCATAGTTCTGTACTAAGCTATCAGGTTGGGCTACATCGGCTAATAGGGGCTGTTTAATCAGCACCGATACTGCGAGTCCCCCAAGAAGAAAACATACCAATCCAATCACAACGTAGAAAGAAGTTCTCTGTCTTTGCATAGAAATTCCTCCTCTAGTCTGAAAAGAAGGTAGGTGAGTCCTTGATGTCTAAAACTAATTATAATACAAAAAAGCTAGTGTTGCAAAAATAGCAATGGTGGAAGTGACAACGTGAAGGAAAGACTTCTGGACATATTGGAAGCAAACCCTGGTTCTTATGTTAGTGGAGCAAGTTTACGGTCCGAAATGGGTATTACCCGCAGTGCCATCTGGAAATGGATGGAGCAACTCCGTGAAGATGGTTACGTTATTGATGCGGTGCCAAGTCGGGGATATCAGTTGGTGAAAAAACCAGATAGGCTTTACCCCTGGGAGGTCCGCCGGGGATTAGAAACACAGATAATCGGTCGGGATTTCTGCTATGAACCCATACTGGATTCTACCAACAAGAAATGTAAAGAGCTTGCTAGAAACAACGGACTAGAGGGGCTAGTTGTGCTCTGTGAAGAGCAGACCGCCGGGAGGGGGCGCCGGGGCAAATCCTGGGTTTCCCCGGCCCATGCGGGGATTTACTGCTCTGTTCTTCTCCGACCCCAGATACCCCTGCAATGGGTACCGCAGATTTCGCTAATGACCGCTGTTGCCCTTCAAGAAGTGATTGAAGGAAGTACCATCAAGTGGCCAAACGATCTGCTGATCGATGGCCGAAAATGCTGTGGTATTCTCGTGGAGGTTGATGCAGAGCCCGACCTAGTTAAAGCAGTTATTGTAGGGTTTGGCATTAATGTTAACGTAGACAGATCCCAATTGCCCCCGGAAGTGCAAGAGACGGCAACTAGTCTATTAATTAGTCTGGAGAAGAGGACTGATCGAGTCGAGCTCTTGCAGAGGGTACTCTCCAGTTTGGAGCATACCTATGAGCACTTCCTAAGGGATGGCTTTGCTCCGGTTCTGGCCCAATGCAAGGAAAAATGCTCCACGTTAGGCCAAGACGTGGTGGTCCAAAACCCCCGGGGTGAATTAGTCGGAAGGGCTATTGACATCGCTGAAGATGGGGCTTTGGTGGTGCAGGAGCCTGGCGGTAACCTTGTACCGGTATATGCAGGTGAGGTGAGTGTCCGTACGCGGACCTCAAGGTCGTGTTAGCCTCTTGGAATAAAAGCTATACTTGTGAATTTAAGACAATTATCTTATGATAGGCTCAAAGGTTTCAGAGGCTCCTAAGGAGGTTATGCCATGGATTCGGTTCGGTACGTAAAGATTACATCGAAGCGGCAGTTTACGATCCCTAAGGACTTTCATGATGCTTTAGGGTTTGGAGTAAACGCCAGCTGCTATATTGAAGGAGGCCGGCTGATTAT
The DNA here is from genome assembly GCA_023230925.1 of Limnochordia bacterium. Classification (NCBI taxonomy): domain Bacteria; kingdom Bacillati; phylum Bacillota; class Limnochordia; species Limnochordia bacterium. The sequence goes on along the minus strand of JALNWK010000015.1, from coordinate 10,808 downwards.
TGAACCAGTTAGAACCGCCCATGCCTATCGGGGGATAATTGAAGATCTAATCAAGGAATTGGAGGCGGAAGGTTTCTCAGGAGAACAGCTCCTCCAGAAGTTGGAGGAGCGTAAACGCATGGTAGATGAGGCTTTCGTCGAAGCCTTCTCCGAAGCCAAGGACCAAACCGCAGCGGAGAAGGATGAGTCTAAAGAGCAAATTCCTGCTTTCTGGGAGGACGACGAATTTGATCTACCTTAAGCTGTAGGTGGCTTAAGGAATGGCAATGACCTCCATATCGGCAAGGCACTTATCGAGTAAGGAATCCCAGTCAATACCGGCCTCGGCCCCTTCGGCCTCCTCAATGCTCGGTCTGGTGCTAGGATGTTTCGGGACGAAAACAGTACAGCAGTCCTCATAGGGCTGGATCGAGGTTTCGTAGGTCCCGATCTCTTTGGCCCGGGTGATGATCTCTTGTTTATCGAAGGCGGCCAAAGGTCGTATAATCTGCTTCGGGGTGACGGCACTGATGGTGGTCATGCTTTCTAGAGTCTGGCTTGCCACCTGTCCAATGCTCTCGCCGGTAACTAGAATTAGCGCACCGATCCTTTGGGCGAGGCGATCAGCGATACGAATCATCATGCGACGCATGATGGTAATCCGAAGAGCTGGCCGGCAATGGGCATGGATGGTCTTTTGGATTTCGGTAAAGGGTGCGATCCACAGTCGCATGCCTTGGTTATAGTCAGCTAGAATATTGGCCAGATTAATGACCTTTTCCTTCGACTTTTCTCCGGTAAAGGGGAAACTGTGGAAATGCAATGCGTCGACCCTAACGCCTCGTTTCATGACCATCCAACCAGCAACTGGGCTGTCTATGCCTCCAGAAAGGAGCAGTAGGCCCTTTCCTGTTACGCCTACGGGTAGACCGCCCATTCCCGGATAGCTTTCCACGAAAATATATGCGGACTTTTCTCGGATTTCAATGCTAAGTCGCAGCTCGGGATTGGATAAGTCCACCACAAGATCCTCAAATTGAGGCAGAATTGTTGATGCTACTTCTTGGTTGATTTCGATCGAAGTTAGGGGAAAGGATTTGTCCGAACGACGGGCATCAACACGGAAGGTGGTGCCTGGGGCCGGGTCAAGTCTCTTGATTAGCTCCAGACCAACTGTTTTAATGGTGTCTACCTCTTTAGAGACCTGTAATACGGGACTAATGGAGACAATCCCGAAGACCCCCTGGAATCTACGAATGGCGGTACTGACTTGCCTAACCCCTCGGACAAAGATTCTACCGTACGTTTTATAAACGTCTACATCCCCTAGATCAGCAATTGCAGATCGGATATTAGCAACCAGCTTATCTTCAAAAAAACGCCGGTTACCACCTTTCAAGCTTATTTCACCATAGCGGATCATAATTAGTTCTTCCATAGTTAAGCATCCCCCACAAAACTATACAAAGTATGATAGTTCCTTTACCGTATCCGCAATAATCTGCGCGGCCTTGTCCATTTCATTTTCAGTATTATATCGGCTTAGGCTAATCCGACATGAGCCTGTAATAACATCATCCTTCATACCCAAAGCTCTAAGAACGTGGCTTCCCTCAGCTTTTCGGGAGCTGCAGGCAGCACCGGTACTAATGTAGAGTCCCTTGGCTTCTAAGTGATGGATCAGCATTTCCCCTGGGATGCCAACAAATGAAACGTTAAGAATATGGGGAACGGATAGCTCTAACGGAGTATTAATCCTACACCTTGGGATCTCCTGCAGATGATCAACCAAACGGTTTCGCATGCGCAGGATCCTTTGGTTGTTCTCCTCCAGATCCCCTAGGGCTTCTACTGCAGCGACACCAAAGGCATGGATACTCGGTACGTTTTCCGTTCCAGAACGTAGCTTCGCTTCCTGGCCGCCACCATGGAGAAGGGGTATTAGATTCAGCCCCTTCCTAATCTTTGCGGCACCAACTCCCTTGGGAGCATGGATCTTATGCCCGCTAATCGAGAGCAGATCAATGGCCGGACCTAGCTCGTTTAATCTTATCTTACCAAGGGCCTGCACACCGTCAACATGCAGTAAAGGCCCAGGCTCGACTTGCTCTAGGATCTTGCAGATATCCTCTAGGGGTTGGATGACCCCGGTCTCGTTATTCACCCACATGATGCTTATTAAGGTTGTGCCCTCGGTAAGAACGTCTTTGAGCTGGTCTAAATCGACAAGACCGTTTTGGTCTACATCAAGATATGTAACGGTAAACCCGAGATCCTCGAGGAATCTACAAGATTCAAGCACTGATGCGTGCTCTATCTTGCTGGTGATTATGTGCTGACCAAAGCGACGGCGCGCAAGGGCCGCTCCCTTGATGCACAGATTGTTAGCTTCTGTACCACCGGAGGTGAAAAACACCTCATCTGCTGCGCAATCCATGGCTGAGGCTAATATGCGGCGAGTTTCAGAAAGCATTGAACCGGCTTTACTGCCTAGCCCGTGGGGCGATGAGGGGTTTCCATAGTCAACCTCTAAGGCGGAGATCACAGCCTGCAAAGCCTTAGAACTAACCCTTGTGGTGGCACTATTATCTAAGTAAATCACGTTGTTCAATGGTGTCAAGTTCCTCCAGACAGGTGGGTGATGATTGGTATTATTATGCTCACACTTCTTCTATTCTACCAATCAACCAGATCAGGAGCAAGCAAAGGGTGAATCCCCGGGCTTGGGTAACAAGAAGGAGACCAATACATGTTTTCTATGCTCGGTGGTGAGTAGGCTACCGGGCATCTAGCTCTCTTAGTGCCTGTTCATAGGCCTTCTCTAAAACGCGCAGACCTCTTTCCTTAAACCGCTCATTTTGGTTGGGATCCTGCTTAATAGATATGATTGCCTGCTGCAGCATATTAATGCGGGATTGCGCCTTGTCCGGTTTCATTAGCCTTAAGCTCCTTTCATTAATACTGATTAATACATAGTATGTGCAGTTTGGGCGCGGATTATACATGGTTATCAGGAATAATTGCCGCTGCATATACTAACAGTGCAGTCGGTGTATAGAAAGCGCTATGACGGGAAACTCTTGTGTTACGGGAGCGACCGAAATATTTGGAATGGAGGGCGTGTGTATGAGCATGGAATTGGAAAACAGGATGAATCGCAAATATACGGAAGTTGAAGATGAGCTGATTCTAGAATCGTGGTGGAACCTCAAACAAAGAGATGATCTCATTAAGCAACTAGGAAGAAGCAAAGCTGCTGTTGCACAACGTTTTTATGCATTGCTGAAACAGTATGAAATCGATCCGAAAGTATATAGAAAGCAGATGAAACAACAGGAAGACAAAAAAGGTGCTGTGCGTAAGCTTCTTGGCAAAGCTAACCCCGACTTCACCTGGAATAGTGAGGCGGAGATGAATCTATGGCGGTGGGCCAAACAAGGTATGGATTGGCAGACTCTAGCGAGCAAAATCCCAGGGACAACACCAGAAATGTGCCAGAATCATTACGAGTCATTGCTGAAGCAACATGGGATGGTTTCAACAACCATGGGTAAATCTGAGCAGAGCAGCGATGACCTTCTGGAAGCTCTCCAGGAATTTCCCAGCCGTTCCTTTGAATTGGATCAAAGGATTAAGGTGCTTGAAGCAGAAATGGCTAGCCTAAACAGCACTGTGAAGCAACTGCTAGGCGAGTTTACCCGGGGACTCGCTAATGTGTGCAATTTATTCCATAACCGGGCTCAAGTGCTCAATGAGTTTGAGAAACTCAAGGAGGAAAACCAACTGTTGAGGGAAAAACTGATGGTCCTTGAGGCGAGGAACAACGATGAGAAACAGGAGTTGCGTCGGGTGTATAGTGAGATTGATTTCTGGCTCGGGGAATTCATGCAGTTGCGCAAACCAGAGAAGGTCGCAAGTCTTGGGGAAATAATGCCTAGGCTGAAATCATCCTATGAGCGTTTCGGAGCACTTTTGGATATGCAAGAGGACCGGGTCATTGGGTACTAAAGAGCAGGTGGGTGACCACAACCGCGGCAAGAAAACCAGCTAGATCCGCGAGCAGACTTACAGAAAGGGTGTGACGGGTCGCTTTTACCCCAACGGCACCAAAATATACTGTCAATACGTAAAAAGTGGTTTCCGTGCTACCCTGCATGATTGAAGCAAGGCTTCCGGTAAACGAATCCGGCCCGAATCTACGAAGCAACTCCGAAAGGAGAGCATAGGCACCCGAGCCGGATAGGGTTCTTACTATTGCCAAGGGTACCACCTCTGTAGGGATCTGCATGAACCTGACTATGGGTCTAAGGAGGGGCGCCAAGATCAACTGCAAAGCTCCGGAATCTTGGAAGATCCGGATCGCCACAAACATGGCTATCAGATAGGGAATAATGCGCACAGCTGTTTGGTAGCCTTCTTTGGCGCCCTCAATAAAGGCTTCATAGACCTTAACTCCCTTGTATTGGCCGTAGAGGGGAAGACCAAGGAGAATTACGGGAATTGTCCAGGTTGAGATGAGTCCCATCAGCTTAACGATCATCGTAGATACCTCCCCATGAGACGATCAGCGACAATAGCGACTAAGGTTGATGTGGAGGTTGCAATCATGGTAGGTCCAATGATTGCCCCAGGCTTCATAGAGCCCATGGCCGCGCGGAGGGAAATAATGGTGGTGGGCAGAATCGTTAGACTTGAAGCCGTAATAGCCACAAAGGTGCACATTGCGGCGGTGGCCTGTTCTGGATCGGGGTTTAACGTATGTAATTCGGACATAGCTTTGATACCCAATGGAGTACAAGCGTTACCCAGCCCTAGTAAGTTAGCGCTCATACTCATGGCAATCGCGGCAAGCGCGGGATGATCCTTGGGGATGCTCGGAAACAGCCAGCGGATTACAGGGCCCATTAGTTTTGCTAAAGCGGTGGTAAGACCTGCCTCCTCTGCGATTCTTGCCATACCGGACCAAAAAGCGACTAGCCCAATCAGCTGAAAGGCGATGGTGACCGCATTAGTGGAAGCTTCTACGGTGATTAAAGTAATCGATTCTATGTTGCCCTTGTATGCTGTAGTAATTACACCAAGGACAATTAAAATCAGCCAGATAATGTTAATCAAGGTGTTCATCTCCCGCACAAGCTGTCTATGGCATCATATGCGAAGCCTGGGGAGGATATGAGAGTCAACTAAGTAGCAATGGCCTTCTTTAAGGACAATTGGATAGGTCCGGTAGGATATCTCCGCACATAGGGGACGACCATTTCCCATAAACACCCGGGGTATATGCGGAGGAATCGAAGTGAACCGTTGATATATTTCCACCGGATCTTGCATGGTAGCGGTTGTATCCATGGGTACTTGTATTGTGGCCATTCCCATGGATGTACGGCCCAGAAAACGGGTGGGCTTGCCACGGTAGTGGATCATGGGGTGATCCCTACGAAGAATTTTACGGGCTATGGATGCAAGCCAGGTATTGAGTCCCTTTAGTGTTTCTTGAAGAGGAGAGCCTTGGGGTTCTAGCAACAGGCCGTCCCCATATCCAATGGGAATGGTACCGATAGCTACAGTGTCTGTGGCCTTATAGGTGCTTGCATAGCCGAGGGTATCCCCCCTATATAGGTGTTTTACAGTGGATACATAGGCCTTCAGGCACCATGTGTTCTCTGTGGAGCTTGCGGTACACTGGCCATACAGGGCATTGCCAATGCGGGCAAGTTCCAATCTGCTCTCAGGGAGGACCATAGCCGCTGTACTATTAGCTGCATGAACATATGTAAACACTGAATCACGGTTCCGTAGGGTTTCAACGGTCCCTAGAAAAAGACTCAACTGTTTTCTTGTCTTCGATAGATTGCTCGCGCAGGGGAAGTGGGTGTAGATACCATCCCACACCAGGATACCCTTAGGATCAAGCAAGCGGGTCTGTCTTACAAACTCAATGGCCTCATCGGGTCTAAGACCTATTCTGCCCATGCCGACATCGATTTTCAGATGCACCTTGATGCGCCGATTATACTTATCTCCCGCCTGAATCAATGCCTTAGCCATAGGTAAGGTACATAGGGTCTGAGTAAGACCGAGCAACGCCACCTGTTCCGCTTGAAAGGGTAGCCCTGGGCAAAGGACTAGGATTGGTTTGTTAATACCGCTTTTACGGAGTGCGCGGGCCTCTTCGAGGCTGTTTACGGCAAGCATATTGGCGCCCCATTTAGCAAAGAACTGGCTGGTTCTTATTAGTCCGTGGCCGTAGGCATTGTTCTTTACCACCGCTGCGATAGGTGTGGCAACGGTGGCCTTTACCTTGGAAAAGTTGCTTCGTAGCTTATCTGTATCTACTTCAACCCAGACTGGTGGCAATGGGTACATTAGGAACTGCTCCTTGGGAAGAGAAGTCCCTTTATCCTTTGTTTCAAAGGTTCCTTGGTTAACATCATTTGTCGGAGCAAAGGTTCTCCTTTGTTATATAGCTGCCATAGCAGGACATTGTATGGCAGATCGAACTCCCCGATGTATTCAACGAGGGTAGGGTTAAACCCCTCTTTGAAACGATATAGTCCGTAGAGGGGGTTTTCCGGATCTAGATCACCGCTAATGCCACGAAAGTCATAAACGGTACATCCTTTCTGCTTAGCATAGCGGATCATCTCCCATTGGATGGCGTAATTTGGTTGTAGATTGCGGTGCTCATTACTGGATGCACCGTAGACATACCAGGCTTGTTTGCCAAAGAGAAACAGCAGTGTTGCGGATAGGAGTTGACCTTCATAGTGAGCAAGGAATAATCGGGCCATATTTCGGGGGACAAAAATGTCCCACATCCGAGAAAAATATGCAAAGGAGCGAACGGAGAAGCCGTCTCTCTTGCAGGTCTCAAGGAGGAGAGTGTAGAAGCCCTCAAGCTCCCTCTTGTCCATTGAGCACCGCACCTTCACACCCTTTCGTAGGGCATATCGGATGTTATAGCGGGTTTTGGACTTCATATCATTTAGGAGCTCCTCTTCGCTTTTTTCAATACCCAAGCGGAAGACGTACTTGGGCTGAACATTTTCGAAGTTTTTCCCCTTATCCACAAGCCTCAAACCCGCTTCCAGCAGCGCTTTACGATACTGAGTCTGTGTGGAAGGAATAGGTGGGTCAATTTTGAGGAAGATAGCCCTATTCTCCCTTGCAATGGGTTCGATCTCCTGCAGCAACAGATGCAGTAGTCTCTGATTACAGTTGGGGATTATTGGGCCATGGGGAGCATAGAGGATGCTTCGCCCCATCGGCAGTGGCAGGATAAGTATGGATATGCCGGCGTGGATTTGTCCTCCATCCTCCAAGACCAGTCTAAGTGGCTGCCAACCGGTAAACTGCTTCAACTCTCCCCATTCAAAAGACTGCAGGAAACTACCATTCTGGGATCGGACAAAGGCATTGAATAACTCCCGTTCCTGTGTATGTAGAAGCTTGGCGCGCATAGACTAAAGCCCCCTTTACCTAATCAGTGTATGCGTAGTAGTTGGAGATGTTAACTTTGGGGCATAAAGGCCCTACTGATACAATATGATCTACAAAAAGCTAATCGCAGGTGATGCAATGTGCTGAAAAACATAGCATGTCTCCTCCTGTGGTGTCTTATTGCACCATTATGCCTTGGAACGGACGTGGTGAAGGCACAAGAACCTAGCATTTCATCTGCGGCAGTTGTACTCGTAGATGGTCAGACCGGCGTGATGCTCTATGGGAAAAACGCCTGGGAGAAACGTTCTATTGCTAGCCTCACCAAGACGATGACTCTGCTCATTACAGCAGAAAACGTTCAAGCAGGAAGGATTTCCCTTACAGACGTCGTTACTGCTGATGCCGGTGCCCAAACCTTGGAAGGAACGGAACTAGGTGTTAAGAAAGGCCAGAAATATACTGTTGAGGAGCTCTTGTACGCGGCTGCTTTGATCTCTGCCAATGATGCGGCATACATGCTGGCGGTTTATCAGGCTGGTTCGGAGGATGCCTTTGCGGAAATGATGACCAAACGGGCCGCTGAGCTAGGTCTGCAAAACACAAGTTTTGCTGATGCCACAGGACTTAAGCCGAGTTGGGAGGGAAACTACTCAACAGCCTACGACTTGGCACAGTTATTTAGAGTCGCGATGCAGAACCCCGTGTTTGCCAAGGTAGTGAGAACAGAAAAATATTATGTCAAATCCCTAGGGATTGAAATTGCCAATTCTAATCCTCTTCTAGGTCAGTATCCTGGTACTGAAGGGGGCAAGACTGGCTTTACAACCCCTGCCGGGCACAGTCTGGTAGCATCCGCCAGTCTTGACGGATGGCGTCTTGTCACGGTAGTACTAGGTGCGGCCAATCGAGAAACCCGCTTCCAAGAGACGAGGGGTCTTCTAAACTATGGATTTGAGAATCTGCAGTTAGTGATCAGAAAGGGTGAAGAAGTGGGTCAGGGGATCATCAGTGGTGGTGCACGCAAAGGTGTGCCCTTGGTGGCTGGATCCCCCTTTAAAGCGCATATCCCCCCTGGTTACGAAGGGCCGCCCTTGGTGACGAAACTAGAACTCGACCCCGCACCGAAAGCTCCAATAGATCCAGGACATCCCTTTGGCAAGCTAGTCTTCTATCGAGATGATGAGCCAATCGGCTCAATTACGGTGGTGGCAAAACACGGCGTAGGTACATCTAATGTTGTAACCAGGATCATTGGCTGGGTACTTAGTTTGTTTGGAAGTAAACCGTAGTGGGAGGAACCGTTCTTGTATCAAGATATACTCCTAGTTAGCAGGAAGCGGATCATTTGGCTGTTTTGTGCCATTTTCCTCTTCTTTTCCATAGCGGTGTGTCGACTGCTATATGTCCAGCTCCTACAGTATCAGTTTTTTCAAGCTGAAGGACTAAAGCAACGTCTGCGACCAATTCCGGTAGATGCCAAAAGAGGCACAATCTATGATCGTAACGGCTATGTCCTAGCCAAAAGCATTAGTGCCTCGTCGGTGTATGCCATACCTGTGGAAGTAGAAGAACCGGAGAAAAGCGCTCGCCTTTTAGCCGATGTACTCGAATTAGATTACGACTTCGTGCTTGAGCGATTGAAGGCCAGAACCGCTGCCGAATGGCTCAAGAAACGTGTTAGCGATGAAGAAGTCTTGTCCGTTCGAAGTCTCGACTTACCCGGAATTGGGATTGTGGAAAATCCCGTACGGTATTATCCAGATGGTACAATTGCTCCCCAGGTACTCGGTATTGTTGGCATTGATAACCAGGGATTAGAGGGGATCGAGCTGCAATACGACACACTCTTACGGGGCCGACCGGGCGCCGTTCTAGTAGAGCGAGATTCCATGGGAAGGGAAATCCCTCATGGTGTGCATAGCTACATCAAACCCATCGACGGGTATGATATCTATCTCACGATTGATCGAAACATTCAGTTGATGGCCCAATCGGAAATTGCTCGGGTTACCCAAGAGACTGGGTCAAAACAAGGATTGATCCTTGTGATGGAGCCCAACACCGGGGAGATCCTTGCCACAGCGATCTACCCATCCTTCGATGCTGCAAGTTACTGGAAATACCCGGATCGAAACAGAAGAAATGTAGCTATTACCGATAATTATGAACCTGGTTCAACATTCAAAGCAGTGACTGCTGCTGCTGCCTTGGATGCAGGTATTACCACTCTTGAGACTAGATACTTTGATCCTGGCTTTATTCGAGTCTCCGGATGGACAATCAAATGCTGGTACAGCGCAGGCCATGGTTCTCAGAACTTCATTGAGACAATGGAAAACTCATGCAATCCAGTCTACGCGAAACTAGGTATGCAGTTGGCCGAACTAGAAGAAGGCAGGGGCTTTTACCGATATATTAGAGACTTCGGCTTTGGGGAACTCTCCATGGTTGATTTTCCAGGGGAAGCCTCTGGAATCTTGTACTCGCCTAGCCCTGATGTTCCCGCGGTTTCCTGGGCAAATATGGGCTTTGGTCAAAGCATTAGTGTAACTCCCTTACAGCTACTAAACGCCATGTGTGCCGTAAGCAACGGCGGAAACCTGATGAAACCCTTCTATGTGAAGACGGTTGTAGATCATGACGGTAATGTAATTGAGGAGACAGATATTCAAGTACGTAGGCAACCCGTCTCGGTAGAAGCGGCACGTCAGGCCTCTATCATGCTCCGCTCCGCGGTGGCCAACGGCTCAGCCCGTCACGCGGATATTCCGGGATACCGGGTTGGTGGAAAAACCGGAACTGCTCAGATTGCCGAAGGAGGCGTCTACAGCCGTTCTAAGGTAATCGCTTCGTTTTTTGGCATTGCCCCCATGGATGACCCCCAATTTGCCGCATTGATTGTACTGTGGGAGCCCACGGGGGCTTACTACGGTGGTGTGATCGCTGCACCCGCTTTTGCTGTCTTTGCTCTGCCGATGCTTCGATACCTGAACGTTGAGCAAAAACTAGAGGATAGCAAAGAGGAAAAACAAGTGAAAGTACCAAAGGTAGTCAGTCTTCCGCTATCTGAAGCCCAAAGCCAAGTGATCCAAGCGGGACTATCCTTTACTGTTGTAGGCACTGGACCTATAGTTACCGACCAGATTCCACTATCGGATGTCTATGTACCCATTGGCACCCAGGTTATTCTTTACACAGACCCAAGCGAACTATTGGAGACTGGGCTGACGGTCCGGGACTCGCCCATCGCGTATTAAGAATGAAGGTTCATCTCCGTAAGTGTTGACCAAAATGAGTAAAAAAAGGACACCGGGTAATACTCCTAATAAGATAACAACCAAAAGGAGATGACCCGATGTCTACTATCAGTATACCCAGATTGTTTG